>JAGWBK010000015.1:0-14716 GCA_021295915.1 Dehalococcoidia bacterium | reverse complement strand
CTCAGAGCCGGCCGCAGATGCTTACCGACGACATGGGTGAGGCAGCCCGCAGGGTAATCACGATGGGCTGCGAAATCGACGCCGAGGCCTGTCCCGCTCTCTTCATCAGGGGGATCGAAGACTGGGGACTCCCAGACCCGGCAGGTCAGGGTGTGGATGAGACGAGAGAGATTCGTGACACGATCGCAAGGAAAGTGCTCGGCCTGATCCAAGAGATACTCGTCGAGAGTCAGAGCATCTCCCAGTAGACGACCCTTTAGACTTCAGGGCCCAGGCTTTTCGATCAGATATCTAAGTGCCCAAGTTCGGGAGCGACGTTCAGGGGCCTTTCCAGAATGATCAGGTCCTGCGGGCTACCCTGTATGTCCAGGATCCGCCCCCGCAGCTCGGCGACCTGCTCGAATCCCGCTCCCAGCGCAGCCTGAATCGCGTCCTGCTGATGACCCGAGACGAGCTCGAAGACCAGTGAGTGAAGGTCTAGATCTCGCCCTAGTTGGATCAACTCATGGATCAGGCGCACACCCAGTCCGCGCCTCCTGTACTCCGGTTCGACGACCACGCGGATCTCTCCCACATGTCTCCTAGCAGCCCGACGGCTCCGGTGGAGAGTCGCGTCCGCCAGAATACGGTTACCACTCACAGCTACCAGGGGGATCGTCTGCTCCAAGTCGATGTGCTCGGCGAATTCCGCTATTACCTCTGCCGAACCGACATCACTGTTCAGGTAGAATCGGTCTTCCTCCGGAACGCGGAGGAAGAAGCTCAGGAGCTCGTCCTTGTCGCCCGGCTGGAGCGACCTGATTGTGACCTGTTCGCCGTCGTATAAGGCAGCCTGGAGCGGAA
The DNA here is from genome assembly GCA_021295915.1 of Dehalococcoidia bacterium. Lineage (NCBI taxonomy): Bacteria > Bacillati > Chloroflexota > Dehalococcoidia > Dehalococcoidia bacterium. The sequence continues at coordinate 13,873 of JAGWBK010000015.1, read as the reverse complement.
ACCTAATTAGAAAGCTGGGAGTAGTCACAGTTAGCCCCCTCCGTTAAACCTGTCGGCAACAAACTCGTCCACAGGGAGATCAGTACTGCCCTGTGTAACCACGTCAGCGATTGCCTTGCCTAGCCCGGGGCTGAGGAGAATACCCTTCTTTCCTGCTCCAGTTGCCAGATACGCGTTGTCCCAGCCAGGGGCAGTTCCCACAATCGGCATCCAGTCCGGCGACAGGGGCCTGAGGCAGGCAGTGTGGAGCACGATTTCGGCGTCCGCCATCGCGGGCATCAGCCGCAGTGCGCCCTGCATCAGCGTGGCGCGAGCTTCATCTGATGGCTCAAGATCAAAGCCTCGGTCTTCTTCAGTTGCACCAACCCATATCTGTCCGTTTTCTCGCCGGTTCAGTGATATCCCTGCCCCCTGTAGGTCAGCTGGGAGTGGGCCACTCGGCAAGGTCGTTCGCAGAATCTCGCCCTTGTACGGCTCAACGGGTACGTTTACTCTGAGCCAGTCGCCCACCTGCGCTGACCAGGGACCTGTTGCAAAGACAGCGGCTCCACAGGCAATGTTGCCTTCCGTCGTCTCCACGGAGGTGACTCTTTCGCCGTCTGTGCCGATACCTGTTACTTCTGCGGTGACGACAGACGCTCCGAGGGTTTCGGCGGCGCCGGCGAGAGATTGAGTGTACCGCTCACTGCTGAGAATGGCGTTTCCGCGCGTATCCAGCGCCCAGATCGCGTTGTCGGCGATTCGAGGTTCCAGTTCTCTAAGCTGGTTGGAATCGAGCCACTCCCCGCTGAAGTCGGAGTCGGCACGGTCAAAGATCTGCTGGGTCGATCGCATCGCATCGAGGTCGAAGCCGTTAAATGCAACCCGTACTGACGATATGATCTCCGGCTGGAAGTCGATCCCTGAGCGCTCAATGAGGTCGCCCCAGATGTCCTTGTGCATCTTGAAAGAAGTCATGGCAAGGGCACCCAATCGGCCAGGAATGCCAGCACCTTCAAGGGGGTTGAGTCCGCCAGCCGAGTAACCGGAGGCAAAGGCGGCTATTCCTTCTCGCTCAACTATCGTGGATGAGACTCCAGCAAGGCCCAGGTAGTACGCTACGGCGCATCCTGCCGCTCCCCCACCAACTATGACTACATCGGTCGAGTTTGAGGTCATTGTTCACCCTCCGAGATGTGTTTCAATCATACACGCACTGTAAGCGAATGCCACGCTGGATTTCAGAGTAAGGGAGTCACTCGCGACGCTTCTTCATTGGCCTTCGGGCGCTGAAGATGAGCACCGTAGCAACAGCGTACGCACCGAGCGCGTAGTACCAGATGACCGTATAGCCGTCGGTCGCTCGAAACAGAAGTGCACCCATCGTCGGTCCGAGTCCCAGGAAAGCCATCTGGAATGGACCGGTAAGTCCGGTAATGGTGCCGTAGGAAGCCCGACCGAAGTACTGCGCCAGCATCATGCTTCCCAGGACGTTCAGTCCACCCGATGCAATTCCCCACACAATTGCGACTACAAACCCGCCCGTGCCCCCTCCGGTTGGGATGAAGCAGGCCGCGGTGATCAGTGTAGCGGCAGTCGCGAAGGTCGCCAGTACGCGTGGCTGGTATCTATCGGCGAGTACCCCCCAGAAGGGGTTAACAAGGGCGCCCAGCATAGAACTCAGGCTCAATGCGATAACCGCAATCGGCTGAGAGATCCCTGAATCAACCAAGAATGGGACCATCTGAAAGCCCACTGTGCTGGATGTCAGAATTGTCAGCATCTCTGCCAGAACGATCAGCCAGAAGGCAGAAGTTGCCAGGGCTTCACCGGCAGACCAACTGCCGTCATCTGACGAGGAGGGCCGGTCGCGGCCTCTAGCTGTGGAGGTTGCCGCCCGAATAGGTGCAGGGCTCTCATCCCCATCGGGTCTGAGCCCTATGTCCTCTGGTCTCTTCCGCATGATCAGGAATAGGGGCAGGACGAGCAGGATTGAGAAAACCCCAAGAAGACGGTAAGCCACACGCCAGCTAGACGCGGCGGCAATGACCGAAATGATCTGGATATTGATCGCCCCGCTGACTGGCCTGAAAGTCGATACGAGCCCAATAGCGAGGTTTCTCTTGCGATGGAAGAAGTTGACCGCAACTGTCCTTGGCACTACGCCCACGAGGGCCGGGTTGGCAATAGCCCTGGCAATCATGTAAGCAGCGTAGAAGTGCCACACTTCGCGAATGCCCGCGAGAGCAATGAAGGAGACACCGGCAATTAGTGCAGCCGGCGGCATCAGCCGTCTTGGACCATGCTGGTCGACCAAGCGTCCGAAGATAGGGGCCAGCAGACCTGACATCCATGTGCCGGCCGTAACCGCGAAGGCGACAGTAGACCTGTCCCAGCCGAGGTCTTCGAATATCAGGTTTTGAATGCCTCCGATGACCACCTGGGCAACGCCGGTCGCGGCATAGGTTCCAAGCGCAGCCATGCCAAGGACTACCCATCCGTAGAAGATAGGCGTGCGAGGTGTCCATTCGACCAGTTTCAGGACTGCGCGCAATTTGGCGATACCGTTGAAGAGGTTGTGGGGCTGGGGTACAATACCGTCTAGCCTTACGATGTGGCAAGATGTGGTTGCGCAATCTGTAACATATCGCACTACTACTAGCGGAGTCTGAATTACGATCAAGGGGGCCAAGGAATGTCCAACAATGACCTCGCTCTGATCTCTCACCTGATGCGCCGTGCCGGTTTCGGCGCGACCAGAGCCGAGCTTGAGGAGCTGTCGACGAAGTCTTATGAAGACGTGGTCGAGGGTCTGCTCCATCCCGAGCAGGTGGAGGACCTGGATGAGGACGCGCTCATGCGCTACAACATGGAGCTGTCCTACCACGATGCGGTGCAGCTATGGGCTGGCAAATGGGTGTGGCGCATGATCAATTCCAGCCGTCCGCTGGAAGAGAAGATGGCGCTGTTCTGGCACCATGTCTTTGCCACCGCGTGGTACAAGAGCGAGCACAGCCCAACTATCATTCGGCAGATCGACATGTTCCGGGAGGTCGGCATGACCGACCTGCAGACCATCCTTCTGGATCTGTCGAAGGACCCGGCCATGAACTACTGGCTGGACAACTGCGAGAACCACGCCGACCAGCCAAACGAAAACTGGGGCCGTGAGCTACTAGAGCTGTTCAGTATGGGAGTCGGCAACTACTCTGAAGATGACATCAAGAACGCGGCCCGTGCATTCACGGGCTGGACATTCACCCAGCCGATCCCGCTGTATCCGTTTGGACACTATACGTCGGAGTTCAAGTTCCTACCTGAAGACCACGACGACAGCGAGAAGACGTTCCTGGGTCATACGGGCAATTTAAATGGTGAGGACATAATCGACATCGTAGTCCAGCAGGAACCCACCTACAGGTTCATTTCTCGCCATCTATACAACTTCTTCGTCGCAGACGAGCCACAGGTGCCGGCGTGGAATATCGAGCCTCCCAACGATCCTGAGGCAGTCGACGCCCTCGTAGAGGCCTTCCAGGAGAACAACGGGCAGATCAGGCCGGTGCTTAGGACTCTGTTCAACTCAGACTTCTTCAAGGCGGCCCAGTTCAAGAAGGTAAAGAACCCTGCAGAGTTGGTGGCTGGCACGATTAAAATTGTCGGCACCTACGACGAAGTTCCTGCTCCCGGACAGTCCGTTGGAGCTCTCAGCGGGGCAACGTCGGTCATGGGCCAGACGCTCATGAACCCACCCACGGTCGAAGGCTGGCATACCGGTCACGAGTGGATCGATGGCGGCACTTTAAATGAGCGAGTCAACTTCGCCGTCAACCAGTTCAACGACACGTCCGCGCCGGGCGTCCAGTACATAATCACAAGGCTCTCCCGAAGCGAGTCGCTTACGCCGGACGATCTTGTCAACCAGTGCCTCGACCTACTGGGTCCAATAGAAGTGGGCGAGGACACTCGTGGTGCCTTGGCTCGATACGCTGACAGCGTCGGGGACATCGATCTGAGCAGCGATCAAGCCATCACAGAGAACGCAGACAAAGTCGCACGGATGCTGCAGCTGATAGTCGCGTCGCGCGAATATCAGTTTGCCTAGACCGGCGCCCATTCAAGGAGGAATCAAATATGGCAGGTAACGGCAACGGGAAGTCTCCTGTCTTCGTCGTCGTCCAGATGACTGGCGGCAATGACTTCATGAACACCCTCATTCCCTATACCAGCCCCGTCTATCACGACAATCGGCCGCTGGTTGGCATCCCGCAGGACCAGGTCCTGCCACTGAACGACACGCTAGCGTTCCATCCACAGATGGGGCCGTTCAAGGACCTCTACGACCGCGGTATGGTCGCGATCGTGCAGGGCATCGGATATCCAAACTCGAACCGTTCCCACTTCAGGGGAATGGACATCTGGCACACGTGCGAGCCGCACGAAGTGTCAACCATCGGCTGGCTCGGACGAACACTTCGTGAGATTGATCCAGAGGGCGAGAACCCGCTTACAGGCGTCAACTTTGGTGTGGGACTTCCGCGGGCGATGGCAATGCCGGGTGTCCCTGTGACCAGTGTGTCCAACCTGGACAATTACGGCCTCATGACGGGGATCGATGCTGAAAACGAGCGCAGCCAGGCACTGGACATCTTCAAGCACATGTACGGCCCGGCAATAGGCACGGGGCCGGTCATGGAGTACCTGTCGAGGACGGGCCAGGACGTGCTAACCGGAGCCGACATCATAAAAGCCGCTCCTGAACAGTACGAATCAACAGTAGAGTATGCGGACAACCCCATCGCGAAGAGCCTAAGGGACGTCGCCAGGGTGCACACTGCTGACCTCGGAACCCGCATCTTTTATACCCAGCACGGAGGCTACGACACCCACGCCAACGAGGTGCCGACGCATCCCAAGCTGATTGGTGACCTGTCTGGCGCCATCCACGACTTCTTCGACGACCTCGAAGAGCACGATGCCGACGACAACGTAGTCATGCTGGTGTTCACTGAGTTTGGACGCCGCATCTATGACAACGGATCGGGCACCGACCACGGCTCAGGTGGCGGAGCCTTCATCATTGGCAAGCCTGTAGAAGGCGGACTCTACTCAGAGTACCCGTCCCTCGAGCAGAGTCGCTGGGTGAATGGCGAAGACCTGGAGCACACCATCGACTACCGCGGAATCTACGGCACGATCCTCGAGCAGTGGCTGGGTGTCGAAGCGGCCCCGATTGTGCTTGGTCAGTACGAGCAAATAAACCCGTTCAAGTAGACTTGGCTCAAATTGCCCGGGTACCCGCCCCCAACACAGAGTCGGGCCCGGGCCAGAATCTTCCGTCAGAGGTAAACCAATGGGACGACCATACGCCCTTCTGAGGTCTGGCTATCCGTACTACATGACACTCGGACAGCGTCGAGTAACTTCGAATCCGGTGGACATAGGCTTTGGTAAAGAGAACGTTTACGTCCTGACTCGCGGCGGTCTCGGCACGGAGGTGCGAGTCATCAACTGGGACGACGAGAACCTGGGGCTGCTTGGTACGGGAAATTTCACCTGGCCAACTGCTCTTTTGGTAGATGAGGAAGAGAACCTCTACGTCTCCGATGAGGCCAAGCATAGCGTCACTATCATGGACAAAGAGGGCACAGTTCTGGACACGTGGGGTGAACACGGCTCCGAACAGGGACAGTTGAACCGTCCATCCTCAATACAGTTCGACTCAGACGGAAACATATTAGTCTCAGACACTATGAATCACCGCATTCAGCGGTTCACAAGGGATGGAACCCACCTGCAGACCATTGACCACGGCCAGGGAAGCGCTGAGGGCGAGTTGAACATGCCCTGGGGCGTTGCGCTGGACGAGTTCGGTGATGTGTACGTGGCCGACTGGCGCAACGACAGGGTCCAGAAGTTCAACGCAGACGGTGAGTTTGTTATGAGCATCGGTTCCAAGGGCGACGAAAAGGGGCAGTTCAACAGACCAGCTTCCGTCACAGTCGATGCCCACGGGGACATCTACGTCGCCGACTGGCTGAATGATCGCGTTCAGATGTTCAACGCCGAAGGGCGCTTCATCGAGCAGTTCATCGGCGATGCAAACCTGTCGAAGTCGGGCCGTCAGTACATCCTGGCAAATACCGTCACACTAAGGCTGCGGGAGATGGCAGACCTTGAGCCGACAAGGCGTCTCAGCGCGCCATGCAGCGTCAGGGTTGATTCCGAATTCCGGCTGTTCATCTGCGACTTCGGACAGCACCGGATCCAGATCTACCAGAAGGAAGCCTACGAGCTGTCTGAGGACCAGATCGCTCCACCGCTGCGAAACCCGATACTGTTTACGACCTAGGCCGAAAATAAACACAGAAGTAGAAGTAAGAGGCGGGTCCACTCAGGCCCGCCTCTTTCATATCAAGAGGTGACTGAATGTCCTCCCTTGAGTTTGACCCATATGCCTCTGCAACCTCGATGTTACGTGGTCTTCAGAACCGGGTTATTTCCTCCACGGAACTTCTAGAGAACCATCTTGAGCGTATCGAGCAGTTCAATCCTGTCCTAAACGCGATCGTTACGCCAAATTACGAGGAAGCGCTTGCGGTTGCGCATGGAACGGACTCCAGTCGGTCACGAGGAGAGGACGCTCCTCTCCTCGGTCTTCCTCTGACCATCAAGGACTGCATCGACGTCGCCGGGCTTAACGGGACTGCCGGTGTGGAGGCATTTTCGGATCGCGTACCTGAATCCGATTCTCGTCTGGCAGCTCGTGTAAAGGAGGCCGGCGGAGTAATCATGGGCAAGACCAATGTCCCCCCCAATGCGGCGGACTGGCAGTCTTCAAACTCAATCTTCGGTCGCACCAACAACCCCTGGGATCTCGGGCGAACGCCAGGAGGAAGCACAGGAGGAGGTGCAGCCGCGGTTGCAGCGGGGCTTACGCCGCTGGAGTTTGGCAGCGACATCGGGGGTTCGATTAGAGTTCCAGCCGCTTTCTGCGGAATCTATGGCCATAAGCCGAGCGAGACTGCGCTTGCGCGGAGCGGCCATTTCCCCGGTACACCTCTGCCAAACCCCGCGGCAACGATGGCAGTACAGGGGCCACTCGCGAGAACTGCCCAAGATCTGGCTCTCGGGCTCGACGTCACCTCCGGTCCGGATGTTGGCGAGGACGTTGCCTGGAGACTCGAGATCCCCAATCCCAGGCACACGACTCTCTCAGATTTCAGGGTTGCAGTGATGCCCCAAATCGAGTGGCTCCCTTTGGACAGCGAGATCCTTGCCGCTCAGGAACAGTTGGTAGATTATCTTGTCGCCGGAGGAGCAAAAGTCGCGAAGACCCAGCCTGCTAACTTTGGAGATCTTCGCCGGCATCACCGTGTGTATTCGTCCATCCTAGGACTGATGACTTCGTCCGGAACTGCCGAGCAGAGAGGACGACTTGCCAGTAATATGCGTGCGTCCCATGATGAGTTTCAGATCGCAATGGCCGACGGCATTGAGGCCAGTGGGGGCGACTTCCTTGGATGGCTTCAGGAGAGGGAACGATTACGTGAGGGGTACCGTGAGTTCTTCAAGAGTTGGGACGTGCTTATCGCACCCATAACCCTGACTCCTGCGTTTCCTCATACTGAGGCGCCATGGCCGGAGCGAGTACTCACCGTCAATGGCTCGGAAGTCTCCTACGGACTGCAGACTGTATATCCTGCGGTCGCCACATTGTGCGGCCAGCCTGCAACTGCGTTTCCGGTGGGGTTGACACGTTCGGGGCTGCCCATCGGGCTCCAGGCGATCGGACCGTACCTTGAAGATCACACACCGATAACGTTCGCCTCACTCCTAGAAGGGGAATTCTCAGGGTTCAGACCTCCACCTAGCTATAGATAGGAATGCTTGCTCCAGTGCCAGAAGTTCCACTTCTTTATGACGGCGGCCTGCTCTCGCTGGCTTTCCGGCAATTAGCGCCTTCGTGTACGGCCCTTGAGTGCGGTCAGGGCCAGTGTTCCGCTGACCAGGCCAACGGCACCTATACACGCGAACCCACCTAGCAGGGCCTGAACGTCCCAGCCGGTGACAATCAGGGACCTGAGGGCATCCAGCAGATAGGTTACCGGGTTGAAGGTGGCAACAGTCGCCAGCCAGCCGGTCATTGCCTCTTTCGGTACGAACACGGTTGTCAGAAAGACGAACGGGAAGAACAGCAGGAAGCTGGAGTTCACGGCGGCAGGATTACCAGTCTTGAGGGCAATCGCGTAGGGAAACCCGGTAAACACCAGGCCCCATAGTCCGGACATGAATATGAAGAGCAGCAGACCAAGAGGCCCAGAAGCGAATGTGACGCCGACCAGGAATCCAATCGCAATCACTGGCAGGGTTAGTACAACCACCAATGTGAAGTCAGCTACTGTCAGCCCGATGAGCAGGGCAAGGCGGCTTACGGGTGTCAACGACAACCTGTCGAAATAGCCGGTCTGGATATCAGTGACCAGGGTAACTGCCCGAGAAATGCCGGTAACAGCAAATATGATAGCCACCGGAAGCTGGAAAGCCTTGTAGTCGATTCCGGGGATTCGCTCCGCCATGTCCTGCAAGGCGCCAACATTGATGGCAAAGAAGAACACTGGAATTACGAGGGCCGGGTAGACTGCTTCCGGATCGCGAGGTATCGAGCGCAGAGCTCGAATGGCGACGGAGATGACGTCGGAAAGGAATCCGGCATGACGTGCTCGGATGTCTGCCTGGGCAAGAGTTGCGGGGTTCAAAGTTGATCTCCAATTTGAGTGATCTGCTCAGGGCTCGGCCGAGTGGGTGTTCAGCGAGTGACTGGGACATCGTCGTCAGACTTGGCCTCTTCTTCCATGCGAGCGCCGGCAACACTGAGGAAAACGTCGTCGAGGGTCGGTGTGCGGAGAATAATCTCGCTGACAGCCACCTCCCTCTGAGCTAACGCCAATGCGACGCTGCTTATGGCTGCGGCACCATTGGGGGCCTGTATCAGCACTTCGCTGCCACGTGTCTCGACACCGGCGACTCCTGTCAGCCCGGATACTGCCTCCCGGGCCTGATCAGCCTGGCCATCGACCTGGGCGATGATGACATCGTTTCCGAGAGAGCGTTTAAGGTCGGAGGGAGTACCCTCGGCCATCAGCCTTCCCCGGTTGATGATTCCGACCCGGTCAGCGAGCTCGTCAGCTTCTTCAAGATACTGAGTAGTCAGGAAAATCGTTACGCCGAGATCGTGGTTTACGCGGCGCACTTCCTCCCAGACCCGTGTACGACTGATGGGGTCCAGCCCGGTGGTCGGCTCGTCCAGAAATAGAATCTGGGGATTGTGGATCAGGGCGGCAGCGAGGTCGAGCCTGCGCTTCATCCCCCCTGAGTATGTGCCAACGAACCTGTCGATGGCGTCCCCGATGTCTATCAGATCAGCTAGATCGTCAAGCCGCTGATTGACCTCCCGGCGCGACAGACCGTACAGTCTGCCCTGCAGTCGAAGAATTTCCCGACCGGTCTGCTTGGGGTCGAGGGCAGCATCCTGAAGGGCCGCGCCGATTCTTAACCTGATGTCCCCTGATTGCCTGACCAGGTCGTACCCGGCCACTATTCCGCGACCAGACGTAGGCATCAGCAAGGTAATAAGCATTCGGACCAGGGTGGTCTTCCCTGCCCCATTCGGTCCCAGAAATCCGTAAATCTCCCCTTCGGGTATCTCCAGATTGATCCAGTCGACTGCCTTTACATCCCCAAATGACCGGGCAATTCCCTCGGTCTGGACTGCGTATTCCATGGGCTGGCTGGGCCTCCAATTTGGACAAATTCAGTACAAGAGTTCTCTGACAGGCTAGCACTGCGCAGATGCCAGTATCAATGGCAAAAGCGACCCGAATTAGACCGCCTTTTAGGAGATCGGACGGAGCTATGACTCCTGCCAGCGAAGTTTCCAGAGTCCGGCGCCCAGACACACAGCCGAGAACACCACGAGAATCGCTACCTCGACGTAAACGTCAGGTTGGCCTGACAATGACTTCATCATACCGTCCGCCGCGTATCTCAAGGGAGACGCCCATCCGAATGCGCGCATGAGCGCAGGGGCCTGTTCCATGGGGAAGTACACCGGGCTCACCAGGGCCATGAAAATGCCAAGGAGGTTGGACATGATCCCTCCGACCTCAGGCGACGGAGCGTAACTCACCACCAGGAGGGTCAGCCCAGACATTGTGAGAAGCACGGTCAGAACTATAGGCAGGAAAGACCATGTGAACGTGAATTCGACGCCGGCGACCAGGGCAACAGTCAATAAGATGCACACAGCCGATCCGGAGAGAACTGAGCCCACACACAGGATGCCGGCAGCATAGGCAAAGCGGGACACCGGCATCGTGATTATGAGCTTGAGACGGCCCTGAAATCTGTCGAAGACGACGCTTTGCCCAAGCATTGAAGTCGTCAGCATGGTGGAACCAAATACGATTGTTCCGATCATCGCCCTGCGAATGGCATCGGGCGTGTCGGGCGCGAGTGCGCTGGCGAAGTAGAACATTCCAACCGGAAAGACCAGCGTCCCCATCAGGTACCAGTACCAACTTCGCCTAAGCAGGATGAACCGTATTTCAAAGATGCTGGCGACATCCCTGAAGAACTTCGCAGGTCCCGTGATGAGCGCTACCGCCGGTTCCGATTCAGTTCGAGCTTGACCGGCCATGGTGTTCCTCTTCGTCAGTCAAGGCCAAATAGACATCCTCAAGAGTCGTACGGCCAACGCTATATTGACCTATCCCTATCTGCCTGACACGCTCGACCAGTTCCCTCTCGTTAGTAACAAAGATGGTCTGCGTGGCAGAGTTCAGGCCGTCACTGGTATATGTGATCTTGAAGTCGAATCCTCTGGACGAGCGCAAGTTGGAAACAGTGTCCAGGGCCAGCAGCCTTCCCTGCGAGATGATCCCCACGCGATCACAGAGTGCTTCGGCCTCCTCCATGTAGTGGGTGGTCATCAGGATCGTCCCGCCCCTGCCCTTGTAGTCGCGCATCAGGTCCCACATGTCCCGTCGCGACTGAGGGTCCAGTCCCGTGGTGGGCTCATCCAACACGATCAGGCCAGGTCTCGCGATCATCGAGATTCCGACCATCACTCGACGCTTGAGGCCACCCGATAGCCTGACGGTTGTCACATCCCTGTACTCGGCCAGCCGCAGAACGGTCAGCAATTCTTTGGTACGACTGCTCGCGTCACGAGATGAGAGGCCCCTCAGCTTTGCGAAGATCTTCAGCGTTTCGTAGACCGTGAGCAGTTCGAAGAGCTGGGCCTCCTGTGGCACTACTCCCATCAGGTTCTTTGCGCCGATCGGATCAGATACCATATCTAGTCCAAACACGTGAATGCTACCTGACGTCGACAGGAGTTCAGTAGTGATCTGCCGTACGAGAGTGGTCTTCCCTGCCCCGTTCGGCCCTAGAATCCCAAGCATCTCCCCTGGGTGTGCGGCAAACGAGATGTCTCTGTTTGCGTAAGGACCGGAACCATAGCGCTTGTTGAGATGGTCAACTGTGAGGGGCAGGTCGGATGCTACCACTGGTACCTGTATCTGGTGAGAGGTTTAGTACGAGCTCTGGGGACCAACGGTCGTGACTCGTGCTTCTGCATATCAACGAGTTTAGCGGAGCGGCTGTGAATTCTCACCTGAGAAAGCTGTCAGCCGGCAGGCGTACCTGGAATCTCGCAAGCGAGATTGGCTGTTTGCTAGAATCCCTTGAGGGTTTTGCGTGCCTTGAACAGCCCGCCAACCACCCAAGTAAACGAGTCTGGAGAATTGAGATGAACCTGCGAATCCCCGGTCCGATTCCCGTGCCGGAAGACATCCTGGAGGACATGTCGCGTCCGATGATCAACCACAGGGGGCCTGAGTATAAGGACCTCCTGCTGAGTACGACGGACCGTCTGAAGCGTGTCTTCGAGACCGACGGGGATGTGTGGATCATCACTGGGTCGGGTACTGCGGCGATGGAGGCGGCGGTTGTCAACACGCTGTCCCCAGGGGACAAGGTTATCAACGCGACGATTGGAGTATTCGGGAACAGGTTTACCGACATCGCCAGCGCATACGGCGCCGAGGTGAATACGCTAGAGTTCCCTTTTGGCGAGGATATTGACCTGGACATCCTGAGGTCGGCGCTCCAGGCGGACCCGGATATCAAGGTAGTAACCGTTACACACAATGAGACCTCGACGGGAGTCGCTAACGACCTCCAAGCGGTGGCCAGCGTAGTGAAGGGTGAGTTTGACAAGCTACTCATTGTGGACGGGATCAGCAGCGTGGCATCGATCCCCATTTCCACGGACGCTTGGGAACTGGACGTGGTCGCTACAGCGTCCCAAAAGGGTTGGATGCTGCCGCCAGGCCTGGCGTTCATGAGCTTCAGCGAGCGAGCGTGGCAAGCCCACACTGAATCCCGAATGCCCAAGTTCTACCTGGATATGGCCCAGTACAAGAAGTACTACGAGATCGGGCAGCCACCTTACACACCGTCGGTGTCTGTCATGTTTGCACTCGACAACGCACTAGATCAGCTTCTCGATGAGGGAATGGGTTCAGTGTACGAGCGTCACGCCGCCATCGGACAGTTCACGAGGGACGGCGTGCGCAGTCTGGGCCTCGAGCTGTTTGCTAAGGATGAGAGCTACGCATCCAATACTGTGACCGCTGTGAGCATCCCTGACGGCGTTGATGCTGGTGACCTGGTAGGAAGGCTACGAACTGAGCACAACGTGATCGTGTCCGGCGGTCAGGCGTCGCTTGCAGGTCAGATATTCCGCATTGGCCACATGGGCAAGACAACAGAGTCCGACATCGAAGAGACGATTCAGGCGCTGAGGGCGGTGCTGAACAGCTAGCATCCGGTCTTTAAGAACTAACCATCAGCCAAAGAAGAAGGGCGGGCCATGTGCCCGCCCTTTAAGTTTCCAGGTTCGAATGGTGGTCAGTCGCCCACCGGCGCGGGTGCAGGCGGCGCGGGCGCCATCGGAGGTGCGTCCGGTTGAGGCCCTAGATCGTCCTCTGGGCCAGAGTCAGGGCTCTCGTCCGTGGATTCCGGTGGCGGTGTTTCCCACAGGGTGTCCAATTCGTCCACTTCTATCGTCTCAAATTCGATGAGATACTCAGCAAGCTGCTCAAGTTTGGGCATGTGCTCCCTGACGACTTCAGTAGCCATGTTGTAGGCACTATCGATGATATCGTGAACCTCTGAGTCGATGATCTCTGCGATCTTATCGGAGTAGTCTCGCTGCTCAGAAATCTCTCGGCCCAGGAATACCATCTCTTCCCGCTTGCCAAAGGTGCGGGGTCCAAGCTTTTCACTCATACCGTATCGAGTGACCATTTGTCGCGCGATGTTGGTGGCCTGCTCGATGTCACTGCCTGCGCCGGTTGTAAGCTGGTTGAACACCTCTTCTTCGGCCACACGTCCACCCAGTGCGGCGGCCAGCATGTCCGAGAACTGGGCACGTGTCCACAGATTGCGGTCTTCTTCTGGCAGGTAGCGTGTATGCCCACCGCTCTGACCCCTGGAAACGATGGTCACCTTGAACGGGTTGTCGGCGTTCGGCAGGAAATGCGCAACCAGGGCGTGCCCGGCCTCGTGATAGGCGGTGATCTCCTTTTCCTGGTCGTTAATTGTGCGGCTCTTTCGTGCAGGACCGAGCAGGACCCTGTCTATGGCCTCTGTGAACTCAGAGAGCGCAATGAGCTTCTTGGTGCGTCGGGCAGCGAGAATGGCTGCCTCGTTCACAAGGTTTGCTAGATCGGCTCCACTAAAGCCAATCGTCTGGCGTGCCACCCGCTCCAGGTCAACATCCTCATCCAACGGCTTGCCGTTGGAGTGGACCTTCAGGATCTCAGTA
>JAGWBK010000014.1 GCA_021295915.1 Dehalococcoidia bacterium | reverse complement strand
CCCTCTATGCCGCCGCCAAAGACTATGGCCATCGGCTCAAGTAGGGCAGGCTCCTGGAGTTCACGCACGAAGACTCGCTCTCCGATGTTTAGCAGTCGCTCGAACACCAGCGCCTTGTCGTCCTTATGGGTCACGGCGTAGCGGAGATGCTGAATGCCGTAGGCAATGTGCCGGGCCTTGTCCTGCATCGCCAGTCCGAACAGCACCTTCTCTGCGGGGTTGTTGGCGAAGCGCTCGCCGTAGCGGTACACGTTCAAGATGAATGTGCCCCTGAGCAGGTGGAGGAGCAGGCTCGTCTCGGACCAGCCGCCCTTGCTCTCAAGGATCATCCGGTTGACCTCACCGCGACTTTCGAGCCCGAGTCCGCCGCCGTTGGACAGCGCCCGCTTTCTGAAGGCTTCGTGATGTCTGCCCGCGTCGAACATATTGGACGCTAGGAAGAGCTTGACCTCGTGGTAGCCGAACGACATGTGCTGGAGCCAGTGGCCAATGGTCTCGAATTCAACGTTCGCGCACTGGCTGAGCTCAGTGCAGAGCTGGCACATCGCTGCCTCGACGTCGTCGGGCAGAGGCTCGATGGTGTCCCAGGGGATATCGGTGGCCGGCACCCAGCGTCGCTGGATCGCCTCCTCGTAGAGGTCAGCGGCGTTGTCGGCCCAAAGGTCGCGCTTGCTTCGGAGGGCAATACCGATAGGAGGCACTCCCGGCATGGGGTATGCGCCCCGGGGCATTCTGGTCTGCTCTTCCCAGTGGTCTGGGATCTCGCCGTAGATGCCGACGTTGAGGTCGCCGATCTTCAGCCCGCCCTTACCGGGCTTTGCCCGGGTGCCCCACTGCAGGGTGCGAGCCTTCCACTCGAGGGACGGCTCGGAAACCTCCACGTTCTCATCGAGGACGAGCCTTCGACGACCCCGGACGGGTCTCTCGTTACTCACGTCGGCCACCTAGTTCTTCACGTATTCCATGAGCTCGGGCAGAGCGCGACCGTTTTCGAATCGCTCGCCAAAGCCTGCCGAGCGGATGCGCTGGACGTACTCTTTCGCCTGCCGCTTGCGTATCGCCAACAGCTTGCGGTAGCCCTCGTCATAGTTCTTCTCGCCGCCGCCGAGCAGGATTGCGAGAGCCTCGCTTTGGGCGGTGTCGCGGGCCGCCGGATTCTGGTTCCCGGCAACAAGGGCGCGTTCGCCCTCGTCGAGGTATTCGTGTACCTCTTCCTTGCGCTCGGGTTCGGTCTCGGCGAGGTAGCGCATGTGCATGACGCCGAAGGCGACGTGCCTAGACTCGTCCTGGGCGGCGAGACGGTAGATGCGCTTCTCGGCCTCGTTGTAGGCCATCAGCTCGCCCATCCGGAAGATGGTCAGCACCGCGCCCTCACCGGAGATGTGAAGCCGGGAGGACATCTCAGTGAAGTCGCGCGAGAGGTCGATGCTGCCAACCGTTCCACTGGTAGTGACGTTTGGACGCTGCATAAGGCCACCGCCGTTTGCAAGCGCTCTCTTGCGGAATACATCGAGGTGCCGGGACTCGTCCATAATCTGTGTAATCAGGAACATTCGAGGCTCGAAGTAGTCGGGGGATGTGCCTGCCACCCAGCGTCCGGGTACGTCCGCAGCGACGAACTCGACCTCTGTCAGGAAGGTTGCAAGCTGGCATTGGGCGCGCTCGACGTCGTCAGGCAGTGGCCTGATCGTTTCCCAGGGGACATCGGTGGCCGAGCTCCACTGTCGCTGCAGTCCCTCTTCGTAGAGCATGGCTGCGTTCACAAGCCAGATGTCGGACTTGGTGCGCACCTGGTACCCGCCGATGCGGTAGGCGTTTGGCCTGGAGGCGGCTCCGCGCGGCTTGCCCGTCATGTTGTCGGACGTGGGCGCTGGATCACCGTAGCTGCCGATCTGAGTGTCTGATAGCGTCAGGCCTTTCTGGCCGTCGGCGGAGGCCTTTACACCCCACTCGCCCTGCTGATCGATCCAGTCGAGCTTCAGCCCCTGATCGTTGGCGTATTCCTGGATGCCGTTGAAGTTGTCGTTGGTCGTGGTCATCTCGACCTCCCCCGCACTTTGTAACCGTGTCTACGTACTATAACGTCTGAGGTCGGAGTTGGGAATGGTGAACGTGGGTTCAGTTGTACATAGCTGGGCTGGGCATAGTACAATTATCGTTGCGCGGAGTTGGGTCGGGGCGTTACCAGTGGTGAGTTTCTCCTACCTGTAGGAGACCTCCAAGCCATCGACTGCAAGCTGACTCCACAGCGCTTCGCAGGAGCGTAGCTCAGTTGGTAGAGCATCGGTCTCCAAAACCGAGGGTCGCGGGTTCGAATCCTGCCGCTCCTGCCACTTTCTTTTTTCTTCCCTACTGCCCCAATGCAGTTGCGTTTCCGAAGTGATGCTGACGCTTGAGAAGTAGTACTGCGTCAGTTTGAGGTGCGACGCTTTCACCCTCACCCCAGCCCTCTCCCATCAAGGAAGAGGGGGCTTGTTGGCTGGTATACACCATTGTCTACTCGTGTCAGCCTATCAAGGGTGAGGAGGCATCAAGAATTACCATCTGAGACATGCTCATTTGAATCGATGGCCTGATGGGGTCACAATGTGGGCATGGAAGAGAATCCTGCGTTTCCAGAACGGTTCTTTCGGAGGGTGGACGAGTCCGCAGACGGGGTGTTCTACACTCACCCGAGGCTCGTGGTCCACATCGACGAATTCGCTATCGAGGCCATCAGGCACTTCTTTTCAGAGGAACTTCCTGAGAACGGGTCGATACTGGACCTGATGAGCTCGTGGCGGTCGCACATGCCGCACGAACCGCGCGGGCGCAGGATAGTTGGGCTGGGGATGAACGAGGTCGAGATGCGGGAAAACCCGCAGCTTGACGAGTACGTGATCCACGACCTCAACCAAGAGCCCGCGCTGCCATTCGACGACCAGGTCTTCGACGCAGTGGTGGTTACCGTGTCGGTGCAGTACATGACAAGTCCGGTGGAGGTGTTCTCTGAGGTGCGCCGCCTGCTGAAGGGCGGCGCGAGCTTTCACGTTATCTACTCGAACCGCATGTTTCCCACAAAGGCGGTCGCGGTATGGCAGTCGCTGGACGACTACCGGAGAGGTCAGCTCGTAGGTGCTTACTTCGTCAGCAGCGGCGGCTGGGATGACGTGACGGTCAGGGACATCAGCCCGGAGGTCGGTCACTACGCTGACCCGGTGTATGTGGTTACGGGCAGGAGAGCTGCTGAGGCATGACGAGGGTGAATCTGATCCTGATTCGTCAAAGGCCCTTCGACACGCTCAGGGCGAACGAATGCGGGCGAGACGCCTGCGCTCCCGATCGAAGCAGGGTGAACGATAGCGAGCGAGGCGCACGTGCTCATTAACAAGTCGGGGGCGGCACCTACAAGAACACTGCAGGCTCAAACATGACTGTTATGCTGGACAATCTGGGAAAGTGGGCTAGAATCGGTTGATACCCTTGTCTGGGACAGACATCTAAACCCTAACTGGGGACGGTGAGTACATTGGAACGAGTGGAGTTGCTAGAGCAATTCTCCGAAGTGACGGACAGACCTGACTATGAGATCGACGTGGCGCGGGCAGCGCTGCTTCTGTCGGCTTCGGAGTACCCCGAAATCAACATAGACCAGGAGCTGTTCACCTTCCAGCGCATCGCAGGGTCGATCTCCAGCAAGCTGCTGGATGACGACGATCCCCTGTACTGCATGAACACCATCAGCGAGGCCCTGTTCGACGAAGGCGGATTCAAGGGCAACGACGATGACTATTACGATCCACGCAACAGCTACCTGAGCCAGGTACTGGAGAGGCGTGTGGGCATTCCGATCACTCTCGCGGTGGTCTACATGGAAGTCGGCCGGCGGCTGAAGGTGCCCCTGGTGGGGGTGGGAATGCCGGGGCACTTCCTCGTCAGGCATCTGGAGATCGACAACCTGTTCGTCGATCCGTTCCACGGCGGATACCTGCTGTCCAAGGAGGAGTGCAAGAAGCTGCTGGAGGAGCGAATGCAGGGGCCGGTCGACTGGGATGAGAGCCTGCTCACCCCGGTATCCAACCGGGAGATCGTCGCCCGTATCATCCGTAACCTCAAGGCTATCTACATGCACGATGAGGACTATGTGCGAGCTCTCGATGTAGCAGACTTTGCGTTAGCCCTCGAGCCGCACTCTGCAGGAAATCACCGGGACCGAGGTGTGGTGCATTATCAGCTTGGTCACAGTGCGGAGGCTCTCGACGACCTTGTCCACTACCTGGACCTCGTGCCCAATGGCGCGGACGCCGAGGGGGTTCATGCCATCGTGGCTGAGCTTCGGAGTTTTCTGGAGGACTAGGCAGCTGCTTGAGTAGCTTGCTATCGGTGTTATCACCCTCACCCCAACCCTCTCCCGTCAAGGGAGAGGTGGTCTCTTGGCTGTACGCCCTCTACCGTTACTGTTCCTGGCGAAGGTGGTGCCACTTCCGGGAAGTGCCTGCCCGGTTGTCGTGCAGGTCGTTGGATGTGAGCGTTACGTCTGTCGTGTTGGTGATGCTGACTGCGTGGTCCCGTGATCCTGAGATTCGGTTTTCTCGGATAACATAGCCGGATGAGGGGTCGTCTCCTAGGTCTGAGGGCGCCCACCACAGTCGGATCCCATTTCGGTTGGCAGATATGACGTTTTGCTCAATTAGATTGTCGCTGCCGTGCTCTATGGCGATGCCGTCCAGCCGGTTGGAGCAGATGCGGTTGCCTCGGACGATGGTCTGTTTGGAATATCCGAGCCAGAATCCGTAGTTGGAGCCGTCGGCGGTGTTGTCCTCGAAGACGTTGCCGGACGAGAACACAGCCTCGAAGGCGTTGTTCGGGGAGTGACTGCCGTCGTTGCGGGCGATGTAGTTGTTGTCTGATGAGTGACGATTGTTGGCCCGTATGAACAGGCCGTCGCCGGAGTACCTGAGACTGTTGTCGACAATCCGGTTGTGGTGCGAGAACTCCTCGATCAGGATGCCGGCCGAGTCGGCGGTGTCGTTCCAGAAGCGATCCGTGAAGCGGATACAGTGCTCCGCCCTGCACTTCTCAACTGTGCAGTGGGTGGAACTCAGCAGGTGAATGCCCACGTTGGAGCAGTGGGAGGCGTCGGTCTCGCTTACTGTCACACGTTTGCACCGGACGAGGTCTATGCCGTTGAAGTTTCCGGTGACGAGGCAGCGGTGCATTGTCGAGTCGCTAGCGTTCGACAGGAAGATGCCTCCTCCGTAGCCTTCCTCGTTGGGCTGGTGTGTGTCGGGAAGCCAGCCGATCCCCTGAGGATTGTGGTTATCCGATACCACGCAGTCCTCGATGCGGAGGTTGCGTACGTTCTCAGCGCGAATACCCTGGTAGAAGTTCCTAATCACTCCGCCGCGTATGGTCACGCCGTCGCAATCGTGAATGTGAATGCCGACGCCTGTGTAGTCAGATCCGTCGATGAAACAGCCTGTGAGATCGAGCGTCACGCCATCTGTGGCGATCTCGAACACGGGCTCGGAACCGGTGGCGACGTAGCGGTCGGGGGTCAGACTTGTTGAAGTGGAAATCTGCATGGTTTCTGGATTGCCAATCGCTTTGCGTCTAAGTAGAATCCGGTTCTACAGGAGTCTATGACAAGCCCACGGAAGAGGCGACAGGATCGCAGGTCTAAAAAGACGTTTCGGCGCAGCGGAAACGTGAAGCGGAGCCGTGCGCGTCAGAACGACTGGACTGCGCGCGTCGAACAGGACTGGGACGAGATAGACTACGACCCCATTGAGAGGGTCATGCCCAGAGATGAACGGGACCGCCGCAAGCAGATCGAAGAGGCGGTAATCGCGTCCCCGCTCTCTTCCGATCTCGTATCCACTCCTGAACGAAGCGTCTCCCTGGCAGACACGCGGACGGCACTGGTGACGGAAGTGGCCGGGATGTCGGCGCGGGTCGAGTTCGACGATGTGGAACAGCCTGCTACTGTCAGGGGACTGCTGACAGAGATCGACACTGGGTACATCAATCCCGTAGCCGTCGGGGACACGGCAATCGTGTCCGAAGGCTCTGAGGGCTCCTGGGCCATCGAGGACATTCATCCAAGACGGACCATCCTTGCCAGGCCAGACCCGTTCCTCGCGCCGCGCCAGCAGGTAATAGCAGCCAACGTAGACCAGCTTCTGATCGTGTCGTCATGGAAGACTCCGGACCTGTGGCTAGAGCTGATAGACCGCTACCTCATCGCTGCTGGACTGTCGGAGATCGAGCCGATCGTGTGTATCAACAAGGCTGACCTGATTGACGACCGAACGGAACTGGAGGCATCGATCTCCATCTACCGCGAGATGGGGCACACGGTGCTAGTCACGTCGGCGACGACCGGACTTCGTATTGACGAACTGAGGGACGCGCTTACGGGGAAGCTGACTGTCGTCGTGGGACTCTCAGGGACTGGAAAGAGTTCTCTGATGTCGGCGGTGCAGCCCGGACTGGACATCAGGGTAGGCAGAATCAGCGAAGCTCACCGGCAGGGAACGCACACAACGACTCAGTCGAAGCTCTACAAGCTGGACGTGGGCGGGTACGTCGCCGACACCCCCGGCATCAGGGAGTTCGGGATAGCCGGGCTCACTCTAGGCGAGTTGCCTCTGTACTTCCCGGAAGTCGACGAGCTGGCTGCCGAGTGCAGATTCAGCAACTGCTCCCACCTCGAGGAGCCGGAGTGTGCTGTCCGCGCCGCCGAAGCCGAGGGCGGAGTTTCGGCGTCCCGTGTGGCGTCATATCGGGCCATATTCGACGAGCTTGAGGTGTAGGCCAACACCAACCTAGATCCCTGGCAGTCTCGGCTGCACGATTGGCTTCTGGCGTTCGCGGGCATCCTCGAAGCCGGCTACTCCGACGCCGACCAGCCTGAAGGTCCTGCCTGGGCCTGTCTCGTTGCGGACCAGGACGCCGGCGGCTCCAGCAATCTCGTCTGACGCCTGAACGACCTCCGGGAGAGTCACCTGGCGGGTGAAGGTAGTGAAGTCCGACAGCCTGAGCTTCACCTTCACGGTACGCCCCCACAGGTCCCGTCTCTCCAGCGAGCGAGAGACGTCCTGGCTCAGCCTGTTCACCAACTCCTGGAGCGCGTCCGGGTCGCCGGTGTCAGTGACCAGAGTGGTCTCCGAACTGACCGACTTGGTGTCGCGGCTGGTCTCGACGGGACGGTCATCTTGACCTGTGGCAAGCCGTTTCATGTACGTCCCGTTACGCCCAAATCGGGTAGTCAGCCACTCGTCCGTGAGCTCGGCAAGATGGCCGACTGTCTCTACGCCCTCCCATGCCAAGCGCTCCTGGGTCTTGGGTCCGACGCCTGGCAGCTTGCCTACCGGCAGCGGCGCGAGGAAGGACCTCTCAGTTCCGGGCGACACGACCGTCAGCCCATCCGGCTTGTCGAGGTCGGATGCGATCTTGGCGACAGACTTACTTGTGCCTACTCCAACAGAGATGGTCAGACCGAGTTCGCGTTTAACCCGCGTCTTGAGGCGGCGTGCAATGTCTTCAGGCTTAACCTCGCGAGTAACTCGATCGGTAATATCCAGAAAAGCCTCGTCAAGCGATAGTGGTTCAACCAGTGGAGTGACATCGTTGAAGATGTCCATGACCCTTCGGGAGACTTCTCGGTAGCGTCCGAAGCGGGCGCTGACTCGGACCAAGTTTGGGCAGATGTTGAAAGCGGTGCGCATGGGCATTGCTGAGCGCACACCGTACTCCCGAGCCTCGTAGGATGCGGCAGCGACCACGCCCCTGGACTCGGGGCTGCCGCCTACGGCGAGCGGTCTGCCTCTGAGTTCGGGATTGTCGAGCTGTTCGACCGAAGCGTAGAACGCGTCGAAGTCTGCGTGAAGGATGTGACGCATCTGTCTCGTCCGAATTTCAGTGCAACAGGGCCTGGATTGCTCTTGAACAATTGTTCTAAGAGCACTTACCATTATATGCGTGTTGTGGCGAAGTTCAAGCTACAGCAGCCACAGAAAGACACCGGTTTGGCGCCGGAATCTCAAAACAGCACCCAGGAGGTGTACGTATGCCCAACCCTGTAGTCCACTTCGAAGTCCAGTCCAATGACGCAGAGAAGAGCAAGGCGTTCTTCAGAGAGGTTTTCGGCTGGAATATTAGCGATGCCCCTATGCCCGGCGGCATGACCTATGGAGTCGTCGACACGCAGACTGAGTCCGGCATCAATGGTGGAATCGGCCCCTCGTTCACGGACGAGACCTGCGTCGCGTTCTACATCGAAGTGGACGATCTCCAAGCTTATCTCGACAAGGCAGTAGCGGCCGGCGGACAGGTCCTCATGCCTGTGACGGTTATCCCCGGCGCAGTGACAATGGCGTTCTTCTCTGATCCGGCTGGTGCGGCCGTGGGGCTTGTCGCCAGCGAGACTCCTCCGGCTGAGTAGGTCCCCGAGGCTCGGCTAAAATCAAAGAGGCCCCGGATGCTGTTGGCGTCCGGGGCCTTGATCTTTGTAAGACCTGTCCTGAGCGCCTTCAAGTGTCCATACAGCTTAGAATACGTTAAGCTGTGCAGCCAGAATACTGGAGAGATCAGGGCGTGAACATACTCATTACGGGAGCGTCGACGCGGATTGCCACACTGCTGGCAGAGGCATTGGATGAGTCGCATAGCGTGACGCTCTCCGATCGCGTTGCCGTGTCAGATGCAGACAGCTTCGTCCTTTGCGACCTCGACCACGACGAGGCGACCAATGACCTTGTAAGAGGGATGGACGTTGTCATTCATCCGGGACAGGTCGACGGGGAACTTCCCGTTTCCGAGCAGTTGGATGCTGCCATGCGATGCGTCTACAACCTCGTGCGAGCCGCTGCCGAAGAGGGCGTGCCGAGGTTTGTCTTCTTGAGTTCGCTCTCAGTAATGGGCCGATACGACGAAGAGTACGCCGTCACCGAACGATGGCTTCCGGCCCCGACCACAGAGACGGACGTGCTCTGCTTCCACTTAGGTGAGTTCATCTGCCGCGAGTTTGCGCGAGAGCACAAGATCGAGGTCGTGTGCCTGAGACTCGGGGATCTTGCAGAGGAAGACGGCGCTCCGGCCGCCACGTCGACCCTCTATCCGAGTGACGCGGTGCAGGCAGTCGAGAAGGCACTAACCGCGGACATATCCGAGGGGTATGCGGGCTCACGGAGCTACTGGTCGGTGTTCCATATACAGTCAGATGTGCCCAACCGCCGGTTCCTGACGACCACGGCTGAGACTCGCCTCGGATTCAGTCCTTCAAGCTAACGCCAGTCGTGAAGGCGATACTGGTCAACTCCAGGCATTTGGGCTATTCTCATCCCTGCGTGGCCATGGAGTTTCTCACCAATGATGAGACCCTCGCCTTCCTGCCAGACAAAGGCACCTTGATGAACGTACTGATACTGGGAGCCAACGGGATGCTCGGCCCTCATGTCATAAGGGCGCTTGAGGGGGAGCATACTCTGAGATTGACAGACGTCAACGAACCTCCGGAAACGTCTCACGAGTACTTCAACCTGGACGTCTCCGACCTGGATGGAGTGATCGAGGCCGCAGATGGTATGGATGCGATCATCAACCTGTCCGTGCTGAGGCCACACCGTCGTATCGCGTTCGACGTCAATGCGCGGGGCACTTACAATGCCTGCGCGGCAGCGGTGCATCATGGCATTCGGAGGGTGATCAACACAGGTCCCCACTTCACGATCACCGGGCCGACGTACGAGAACTCCGACCACCTCATAGGGCCGGACGTGCCTTCGCAGTCGGGCACGCTCCTGTACGCGATCACGAAGTCGCTTGGGCAGGAGATCTGCCGTGTCTTCACCGAGAACCACGACCTGTACGTTCTGACGCTGCTGTTCTACAACTTCCATTTTGGAGACGAGGTCGAGGGTTACGGTAAGGACTTCACGCCATTCAACGTCACCTGGCAGGATGCAGGTGAGGCCTTTGTACCCGCGCTGAGCATTCCGCTCGAGTCGCTGCCCTCGAAGTGCGAGCCGTTCTTCATCTTTGCCGATCTGCCACACGGGAAGTTCACGAACGAAAAGGCGAAACGTATACTTGGGTGGCGCCCAACTGACAATCTCGATAGTTTCTGGAAGAAGAGAATCGCCGCCGATAGCTAACGGCTCATTCTCAATACGCTGTTGAACAGCGAATTTACTCAAGCTCGATACCGGCCCATGCAGAAAGAGAGAGGAAGATGACAACGTCAATCAGCGCTTCGGCGATGGAGCAGGGAAACATCAGTCAGCAGGCGACCGGACGACCGGTGGTCTACGGGACGCAAGGGGTTATCTCAAGCGGTCACTACCTGACCTCTATGGCCGGAATGCGGATGCTGTTGACTGGCGGAAACGCGTTTGACGCAGTCGTAGCCGCTGGCTTCGCTGCTGCGGTAACCGAGCCGATAGCGTCGTATTCCCTGGCGGCTGAAGGCGTGTTCATGCTCTACCATGCCGAAAGCGGGGACCTCCTGTCCCTTAGCGGCCAGGGCACTGCACCAGACAGGGCAACTGTCGACTGGTATCGCAGCCTGGGCCAGAGCGAGATCCCCACCGGCCCTGGTCCGCTGGCCCACCTCAGCTTCACCCTGCCCGGCGTGGTGGCAGCGTACCTGTCGCTACTGGAAAGGTACGGCAGGAAGACCGTGGGAGAGGTGCTTGAGCCTTCCATCCACTATGCCGAGCGCGGGATACCGAACTACGAGTACATGCTTGAGCGCATCGACAGCCCAGTCACCAGGGGCCAGTTTGAGGAGTACCCGCCCGGCGGGCTGGATATCTTCTATGACAACGGAAGCACGCCCGAACCTGGTTCGCTGCTGGTACAGAAGGGACTTGCGAACGTCTTCCGCAAGATGGTTGAGGCCGAAGGTGCGGGAAGCGGGCACAGGGTGGACGGCGTCCGTGCGGCGCGTGACTGCTTCTACACAGGCGAGATCGCGGAGATCATTGCAGAGTGCAGTGAGAGAGTCGGCGGCATCCTGGACATGCCATCTCTGGCCGCCTATGAGCCAAAGTACGAGACCCCTATCAAGACGGGCTATATGGGCCATGAGGTCCACGGCCAGAGCACCTGGACGCAGGGCGCGGTGCTCATGCAGTCCCTGAACATACTGGAGAACTTCGACCTCAAAGCGATGGGTCACAATTCGACGGCTTACATCCACACGGTCAGCCAAGCTGTTAATCTCTCGTTCGCCGACCGTGAGGCCTACTACGGCGACCCTGACTTTGCTACCGTACCGATCGACGGGCTGCTCTCTAAGGAGTACGCACGGGAGCGGGCGGCTCTCATAGATTCGAACAGGGCCATGCCGGAACTGCCGGCGCCGGGAGACCCCTGGAAGTACTCGGCGATGTCGGGCACGGCTGCTGCGGCCAGAGAGGCCGTTGCGGCTGCTGGCGACGGTGACGGTGGTGCGGATAGCGGTACGACGCACATCTCTTCCATCGACCGCGACGGTAACCTGGTCTGCGCGACGCCGTCCGGCGGATCGTTTGCGAAGTCGGTCTTCTTCCCAGAACTGGGCTGCGGCCTCAGCACTCGTATCGAGATGTTCAACTTCGAGGACGGCCATCCGAACAGGCTGGAGCCTCGCAAGCGTCCGAGGACGACCCTCGTAAACTACATCGTTTCAAAAGACGGAGTGCCTGTGATGACAGTCGGCTGCCCCGGCGGCGACCATCAGGCACAGGCCAACATGCAGCTTGTGCTTAACTCAGTGCTGTGGGGCATGAACCCGCAGGAGTCAGTTGAAGCTCCCCGGTTCGCCAGCCAGGGAGTGAAGAACAGCTTCTACCCGCACACATACTATCCGGGCCAGCTTGGAATTGAGCCGGGTATCCCGCAGAGCACCAGGGACGAGCTGAGCGCAATGGGCCACGACATCGTATCCGTCGCCAGTGCCGGCATGGGCGCGACGGTTTCGACACGCGACCCTCAGACAGGCGTCCTTGCATCATCGGGCGACCCGCGCCGGGCCTGCTACGCCCTCTCGTGGTAAGGAGTTGAGTATGACAACCAGCGAAGCGAGTGTCAGCACAGAGCCGCTTCACATAAATATTTCGGACGTAGTCGCGCGTCACGGCGAGCCGCCGTGGGCTGAGAAGCTGCTATCTGACGGACGAAATGACGCAGTGCTCATATGCAATGCGCCCGGGCAGGAGAACGACCCGCACATCCACCCGGACTTCGTGGAATGGTGGATCGTTCTCGCTGGGGAGCTAGTCTGGGAGGTCGGAGACTACCCTCCAGTTCGGGCCACGAAGGGCGACGTAGTGATGGCACCGAAGCGCCAGCGTCACGCCATTCGGACAGTCGGGACTGAGAATTCGTTGCGTTTGAGAATAACGAGTCCGACGTCGAACCACGACAGCACCGGGCAGAGGTCAAACATCATCAGGCCGTTCCCAGAGCAGGACGGACCGCCCAACATGATTCACACCACGCTCGATTTCATGCTGGAGAAGTTCGGAGAGCCGCCCTGGGCGACGTCAATCCTGCTGGACGACCGCAACAGCGCGAACCTGATCTGTCACGGCCCAGGCATGACGAACAACGCCCACTGGCATCCTGACTTCAACGAGTGGTGGACGATCCTGGGCGGTGAGCTGACGTGGAACGTCGGCGAGGGCAGGCCTCTGATCCACGCCTCTGAGGGCGACATAGTGTTCGTGCCAGAGGGGATGCGGCACCACATCAGTTCAGTGGGCGACGGAATCTCGTTCCGGCTGGCTGTGACCACTCCCGATCAGCCGCACATCTACACAGACGACGATGACGCCGCGCCACCGCCAGTGTCATAGGAGCTGATTTACAATTGCATTAGAGTGGAAGATACCTGATTTGGCGGTCCCACTCATTGTCCAGGCTGCCCTGTGCGATAAGCAGCAAGTTCTCAAGCACTTCCCCAATTTGGAGACTCTGGGGAATCAAGAACAAGCCTGGCATCGGCTGTCCGGCCTCCAGTCGATTGGAGGCGTATCTCGGCATTGTGGTCACGTCGTGGGAAAGAAGGATACGATCCTCTCCGGCAGCCCATTCAAGCACTGACGGGTCATCAGCACCAGCTAGTCCTACTTCCTGTACGCGAACTATGTCGACTACTGGATTGCGGACGAGCAAACCGCTGACGATGTGATTGTTCAGGTTCTCATCGGCAGCGAACCGCACCAATGGAGGCTAGCCTCCGTTTGCGCGCTGCTTCATGAGTCGAGCCCGATAGTCCGCAGGCGGGAATTTACGCTCGACTTCCAATCTGATTTTCTCAGCATCTGCTGCGCGGGCACTCAGGTACTCGTCAACCTCATCCTGCCGTCGAAGGTAGTACCCAAGCACAGAGTGGACATCGCAGAGCTGAACAGAGGGGAACTGCTCGGCAATTTCCTCGGGGCTCGCGCCAAGTTTGAACGCACCGATGAGGACGTCAAGCGTCACCCTGGAGTTGCCAACTCTGACCGTACCGCTATCGTCCACTCGCAGCGGCACGGGGTCAGCTTTTACGTCAAAGCTCATGCCTCGTTAGTGCTCCACGACAATATTCCAAACAGTGTAGCACCTACGACGCTACGAGTCGGAGGATGAGAGGCCGCGTTCTCGGGCGCGGCGGACTCCGCCCATGTCGGCGCCGTCGAGTGGGACCGTGCCGATGATCCGAGTAGCCTCGAGCTCAGCCAGCCTACTGTGGCTCAGGCCCATGAGGTCTCCCAGCACATCCTCGTTGTGCTGGCCCAGACCCGGGGCCGGCTCGTGTCTCACCTCTGGTCGGTTGTGCATGCGCCAAATCGGTCCACTCAGCAGATGCACGCCTGCGTCCGAGTGGTCCACGGCCTGGAAGTACCCACGGTCCTGCAGGTGTGGATTGTCATAGGTGTCGCCGCCACAGTCCAGCACAGGGCCGGTTGCTATTCCGTACTCCTGTAGAAGGTTCGCGACCTGGTATCTGCTCATCTCCCGCGTCCAGCGGCTGATAATCAAGTCAAGCTCGTCCTGGTTACGCAGGCGAGCTGGAAGCGTTTCGAAGTCAGGGTGGTGCGCGAGCTGCGGCATCTGCATTGCCTGGCACATCTCGCGCCACTGCTCGTCCGACTGGACTGAGACTGCTACCCATTCGTCGTCCCCTGCACACGGGTAAGTCCCGTGGGGAGCCATGGCGGGGTGGCGATTGCCCCGACGACTTCTTGGCGTACCTACTAGTGAATGCTCGAGATAGACCTCGCCCAGGTGCGGCATGAATGCCTCCGCCTGAGACAGGTCGATGAACTGCCCCTTCCCGGTGCGGGCACGATTGTGAATGGCGAGACAGATCGAGAAGACGGCGGTTGCACCGGCGACCGCGTCCGGGTGGTGCACAAGGGAGTTGCGCGAAATCTCCATGTCTGGATAGCCGCGGAGCGCGGTGTGGCCCGTAATCGCGTCGATCACCATACCCATGCTGCGGAAAGTCCTGTAGGGGCCGGTGTTGCCGTAGCCGGGGGTGAACAGCGCGATGATGTCAGGCTTGACCTTGCGAAGCTCCTCATAGCCCAGGCCGAACTTGTCCATTACTCCAAAGGCGTAGTTGGTGAATACCACGTCGCTGACGTTGACCAGTTCCTTGAAGGTTTCCGCACCGTCGGAGGTGGTCAGGTCGAGTGTAATGCCCTGCTTGCTGCGGCTGAGCACATTGAAATTGGCGTTTCTGTTCCAGGGGCGCTCGCCTGGCTCGCCGTCTGGGTAGCCGGAGGTACCTGGCCTCGGCCGAATCGGCCCCCTGGCGATTCGCTGAATCGCCTCTACCTTGATTACTTCTGCCCCCATGTCGGCCAGCAGGGAGCCACAGAACGGCCCTGCCCATATCTCGGCAAGCTCGAGCGCGCGAACCCCAGACAGAGGGCCGGGTTTAATGCCTGATGAATTAACCAAGGCTGGTGACTCCGCTCTCTACAAGTGATTCAAGCTCCTGCTCAGACATATCGAGTAGTCCTGTCAGTACCTCTCTGCTGTGCTGGCCGAGTAGTGGGGCTGGCGACGGCGGTGAGATCGGGGCTTCAGACAGTCGGAAAGGCAGTCCAGTGTAACTGTGAGTGCCATGTTCCGGGTGCTCGATCACCTGGAAGTAGTCTCGTTCTCTGAAGTGCTCGTTGTCGGCAGCCTCGAGGGCCTCCAGCACCGGCCCACCGGGGATTCCCGCCTTCTGGGCGGCGTCGAAGACCTCCATCCTGGTGTGCTGGTCGAGCCAGTCCTGGAAGATCACCTCCAACTCCAGCCGGTTCTCGCTCCGGACCTCGGTCGAGAGGAACCTGGGGTCTTCCCTGAGCTCGGGCTGGCCGATCATCTGGGCAATGTTAGGCCACATCCTCGGACCCAGGGGCAGGAAGCTGACGTAGCCGTCTTTGCACCTGAAGGTCCCGACCGCGTACGGCTCACGTCCTCCCGCGGCCGACGTGCGAGGCTCGATGCGAAGGTCGTTCTCACCTGAGTACGCGAACGGGGCTCGGCGTCCGATCTGGTGAGGGTGACCAGCCATGGCCTCCAGGATGGATATGTCGATCCAGTCGCCAATGCCAGTCAGTGCGACACCAGCCAGCGCGCCCATGGTAGCGGCGGCAGCGGTTGTACCGGCGAAGTACTGAGCGATCTCGCCACCGTACTTGAGCGGGTACCTGTTCGGAAGCCCCTCACGGTGCATCGCTCCGGTCATTGCGAACAGAGTGAGCTCCGTGTAGTTCCACTGGTTGTAGGGGCCGTCCTGACCGAATGGAGTAACCGACGTCATTACGATGTCGGGCCTGGACTGCGACAGCTTCTCGTAACCGATGCCGAGTCCCTCGACCATGCCGGGCCTCATGCTCTCAACGATGATGTCGCAGTGGAGAGCCAGATCCAGCAACACGTCTCTGCCGCGCTCCAACTCCAGGTCGAGAGTCAGGCTCTTGCGGTTGGTGTTCAGGTGGAGCTGGCGCGCCTTTCGCTCTGCTTCGTTGATCTCAGGGTAAGGCTGAGCAACGGGGACCGGGTGATCGATACTGATGACTTCGGCGCCGAAGTCGGCCAGCATTTTGGCACAGTACGGGCCGGAGATCCCGTCTGTCAGTTCAAGAACGCGTACGTTATCTAGGGCCACTTGTGGCAAGTTTGAACTCCCCTGCCGCAGGCGCGGCCAAGCCATTCTCTAACCGATTACGCAGGGTGTCAATCGCCTTGCCCCTACCTCTCTAAGGTGGCCAACAAGGGACTTGTCGTCGAACTCTTCACCCTCACCCCCGGATCAAGTCCGGGCAGGATCTAACCCTCCCCCTAGGGAAGAAGGGATATTGTCCCGTCGACTGCTGCCAAGGGCAACCTTCAGCGGTCCCTGCGCTGATCGAGGGCGGCCTTTTGCAATTCGGCGGGCGACGGGAGACCCGTTAGGTGGGACTCGTCTGCGTCTGACCGGTCTTCGTCGGAATGACGTTTCCAGCCCCATAAGACGTTGCGCATACGTTCCCTAGGGTCAGGGGGAGACGGGACGATCACTGCCGCCACGGACAGTGACATCAGGAACGAGATAGAGAACACCACGAGAATAAGGCGAGAGAGCAACGTTGCCTGCGGACCTGGAATGTACATGCCCGCACTGAGTGTGGTCACGATGCAGGCGAGCAGCAACAGGATACGGGCGCCTTTCCGATTCCTCGTCCTGCGTTGCGCTGCTTCAGACTGATACAAGCGTCTATCCCTTCTCGATGAGTCCGGCAGGATCAGGTATTCACCCTCACCCCGATGGAGCTTAAAGGGGCATGTATTCGACCTTTTCGCCCTCACCCCAACCCTCTCCCCCGTATCAAGTCCGGGGCAGGCTCTGAGGGAGAGGGGGTATGTTGATGGTACTCATGCCTATCTGTGTATCTTTACATACCCCTGTAAACCCCGAGGGAGAGGGGGCCTGTTGGTGGTATTCGCGGTAGGGGCAGGTCTGAAACCTGCCCCTACATGAAATCGCTCATGAGGTTGATGTTGTCGGCCTCTGACTCCAGTGCGCCTGCCTCTACCTGTTTGACGAGCGAGGTTATCCGGTCACATGCTGGTGTCGATATCCCGACCTCGCGACCACGGTTAGCGACGTAGCCGTCGAGGTACTCGATCTCCGTTCTGCGTCCCTTCATGACATCCTGGAGCATGGACGGTCGGCCTGCGCCGAGCTCGCGAGCGGTCTCTGCAAGCTGGGACTTGAGGTCCTCCAGAACTGTCGCGTCCTCGGAGGCCTCGACGTACTGCTGGGCTGGGACGTTGTTGATCGGGTCGACGTTGACGCCGAGGGCGGTACCGACACGGACGACTTCGGCGCCGATCTTCACGGTCACGTCAACGACGCCTGGCGTCTCGCGGGACGCACCGGAAGTCAGTCCGGTCAGGGCGCAGATCGGGTTGGCCATGGAGTTGACAGCCAGCTTGGACCATCTCTGACCCCACATGTTGGATGTCACCTTCGTGGGACCGACGACACCGAGCATGTCGGCGATCGCGTGCGCCCTGTTGGACTCGATGCCGCTGGGCTCGCCAATGGTGAATGCCAGCCTGTCGGCAACGCTGGTCCTGATCGGGTTGGCGGGCTCATACATGCCCGCTCCGAGCGTAATCACGCATCCGAGCACCTTGCTCCAGCCAGCGATTGGGCCGATGCGCTCGTCGTTGATACCATTCTGCGCCGAAACGATTGCGCCGTTTCCAGCCATGTACTGAAGAATGAAGTGGGTCGCCCATGTGGTGTCGTAGGACTTCATCGCGAGAAACACGAGGTCGAATGGCTCGACAATGTTGCAGACTTCTCCCAGGTGTACGGCGTTTGCCTCGACGGTGAAGTCTCCCTCCTGGGTGGAGACGGTCAGACCCTTGTCTCGAATCGCATCAACGTTCGCGGCCCACTGGTCAATCAGGGTGACATCGTGGCCGGCCCTGGTCAGGTAGCCGCCGATGATCCCGCCAATGGCCCCAACTCCAAGGACTGCAACTCTCTCAAACATGGCAGTTCGCCTCCGAAGGTATGATTGGGCACGGGGGCGATTGTATCAGGTTGGGGAACGCATTTGAGGAGTGCGAGCATCCACCCTCACCCTAGCTCTCTCCCTGAGCGAGAGGGGGCAATGCCGAACTTGTGAGACGTGATATAGAATGTGCTTGGCCAGATCAGGCTGTCCGACGCTAGCTGCAGACAGGAGCCCGTCATGAGATTCGGTATGTTCGACGTTATCAGGTGGCATGAGACGATGTCCGATCAGGACACGCTTATGAATGCGCTGGAGCAGGTGGAGTTCGCAGACAAGCTCGGCATACAGGACATCTGGCTCGGTGAGCACCACTTCTCGAGACACGGGATACTCTCAGGAGTCTTCTCGTTCATGGGGGCGGTGGCAGCAAGGACGACGCAGGCGCGGATTGGCACATCGATCGTCATATTGCCATTCCACAACCCTGTGCAGGTCGCTGAAGAGGCGGCGATCATCGACATCGTCTCAGGCGGCAGATTCAACCTGGGCGTAGGCGCCGGGTACCAGGCGCAGGAGTTCCACGGCATGGGGGTGGACATCACCAGGTCCAGGGACATGTTCAAGGAGTACCTCGACGTCGTCCAGAAGTGCTGGGAGGACGGCAACCTCACCTACAAGGGTGAGTTCGTCGATGTCGAAGACATCTGGGTGATACCAAAGCCAATCCAGAAGCCGGGACCGCCGATCTATATTGCGGTCAGCACCAGCCCTGAGAGCGTCGACTACGCGGCGCAGATCGGGGTGCCGATCCTGGTGGGCGGTCCGACGACGACACTCGGTCAGACGCCACGCATCGTCGAGATGTGGCACGAGCGAATGGAGCACCACGGCAACCCGCATGAGCACATCGACCTGCCGGTGAGCGCGAACGTGTATGTCGCGCCGACGATGGAAGAGGCAGAGAGTGAGACGGCGGGGTTGGAAGCGGCCATCAACGAGGAGTTCTACCGTATCGGGAACCCGGCCGATAAGGACGGCAATATCCCTGACAACTACAAACACTGGGTGCATCGCGATCGCGACCGTGAGCTGGCTGCCGTGCGCGCCAGGGAAGAGGGCATCCGCCCGCTGATCGGAACCCCAGAGGTTGTGTGCGAGAGGCTGGAGGTGCTGAGGTCGAAAGGGATCAACCGCATCTTCGGCAAGTTCGGCGCGGCTGGACTGGAGCAGGGCAAGTGGCTCCGCTCCATTCAGATGTTCGCCGAAGAGGTGATGCCGGAGTTCGCCGAAGAGGCCATTGCGGCGGACTAGTCCCTTTCCAGAAGCTCGATCCTCACGTTTTCCGGAGCCAGCACGTAGGCGATCTTGAGCCCAGGCCGTAGTTGGAACGGCTCAGTGGAGAATTCGGCGCCCTTGGCCTTCAGATCGGCGGCAGCTTCTTCTATGTCGTCCACCAGCAGACCGAAGTGGTCCAGGCCCAGGTATGACTCCCCGGGAGCCTCCGTAGCGCTCTCATCTGCCCTGGCGATGAAGATGGTGAGGCCGTTGATATCCAGATCGATCCGGGCTTGGCCGTCTGTCTGGACTGATTCGATGATCTCAGCGCCGAACATCTCGTTGTACCAGCGAGCGGTGGCCATCGGGTCCTGGGTGCGAAGGTGAATGTGGTCGTACGAGTAGGTAGGCATGTCTCTCCTCCAAAGTGTTGACTCGAACTCGGTGACTCCCGACTAAAGCTCTATCCGGCAGACACGTCCGCTGGGGTCGCAACAGAACCAGAGCGCGCCATCGTGCATGGTGAGGCCATGAAGCTCCGGTGACTTGACCTCGATCTCGTCGTGGATGTCGCCGTTATCGGGGTCCAGCCGGTGGATCTTCTGCATGGCCCTGTCGGCACACCAGAGCGTTTCGCCATCCCACGCGATGCCGTGAGGGGCAGCTCCTGGGGTCGGTATGGAGTGCCTTGGCTCCAGCGTTTCTGAGTCGACGAGATACAGCCTCAGCGCAGGCTTGGCGGCAATCCATATGGTATCGCCCATCCACTCCATGCCGTGAGGACGGTTGTAGTTTGGGCCGGTGTCGCGAGGGTCCCAGACATCGCTTCCCGGCGGTTCGTGGAAGCTGACGGTCGAGCCGTCATCGTTGAGCTTGTAGAGCCTTGAGTTGTGCGTAGATGCGACCCAAACGTTGCCTCCGCCCACGGTGAGACCGCTGGACCTGAAGGTCTCTGTTGTGACGTCGATCATGGCCTCGCCGGTCTCATAGTCCAGCTTCTGGAGCCTGCTTCCATCGTCTGCTGAGATCACCCACAGGCCGTCGTCAGCAGCCTGGAGTCCGTTCGGCCTCGGGCATGGCGTGAGCCACATGTCTTCAATCTTGGGCATTCGATTCTCCTGATCCGGACTTACGGCCTTCATCACAAGCGAACAGTTGTCGTAGGGGCGGTTCGCGAACAGCCCCTACCTGGTGTGACGGTATGGCAATTCGCCTATAGTTGCGTTGACAAGGTACATACCCAATGTTACGCTCACCGAGACTGTCATATCTACAATTGTGCGTATCCAGATATAGCTGGGTTACAGGAGCCCGACAGGGAGGGAAACTATGGGCAACTCCAAAGTCTATTGGATGGACGCTCATTCGACGTCCACGGAGACCAGCCTCGTAGCGAAAATGACCACGGTCTTCGATGCGGCTGGGCTGGACAAGATGATCAAGCCCAACGACGTGGTAGCAATCAAGATTCATTGCGGCGAGTGGAACAACTCCGCCTATCTGCGACCAGTCTATCCACGAGCGCTCGCTGACAGGATCAAGGAGCTTGGTGGCAGGCCTTTCGTCTGTGACACCACGACGTCGACATACGCCCCCTACGGCTCCCGCTCCAGCCAGCTCGACATCCTGCTGACTGCAGAGCGCAACGGCTTCAACTCGGCCACGCTCGGCTGCCCGTTCGTTTGCGCGGACGGCTGGCTCGGCACCGCTGACTTCAGGGTCGATATCCCCGAGGGATACCTGCTGAAAGAGGCCTACGTAGCTGAGGCAATCGCAGCGGCCGACGTGCTTATTGCTCTGACCCACTTCAAGGGTCACGGCATGGGCGTCATCGGCGGCGCGCTCAAGAACCTGGGCATCGGCGCCCAGTCCAAGCGCGGCAAGCTCAACGTCCACATGGGCGGCCACCCGAACTACGGTCTCGGCGCTGCCGCGGTCTTCCATCCTGAGGCATTCAAGGGCAAGGCCAACACACCCGACTGGGAGCTTCTTGAAGACTGCTGTCCATATGACCTGTGGCACATCAACGAGAACGACGAGCTCGAGTGGGAGCGCGAGAAGTGCGCGACCTGCCTTGGCTGTTTCGGCGTGATGGGCAGCCGTGGAATCCTGGAGATTCCGCCGGTCAACTTCGACGCTGTCGACATCGCCATCGCAGACGCCTGCCTGGGCGTAGAGAAGGCGCTGAACGGCAAGGTCGGATACATCAACATGGCAATCGACGTATCGCCTCGCTGCGACTGCGCGAACCATGCCGACATTCCGATAGTGCCGCACCTGGGCGTATTCGCGTCCACTGACGCGGTCGCGATCGACATGGCCTGTGTCGACGCCGCCAAGCGCTCCGCCGGTATGCCTGGCTCCGCCGCCGAGCTGATGGAAGCCCATCACCCCGGCGACCGCAAGTTCGAGGCCGCTGCCGCGACGTTCCATTCTCAGAGCGAGGTCGCGAGCATCAACACCGGCCACGAGATTGGACTCGGCAGCCGCGACTACGAGCTGATCGACGTTGAGCCTCAGCCTGAAGAGATGCACAGGTTCCCATACGACCGTCGGGCGAGCCGACCTCGCTACATGGAGAAGTTCCAGCGCTTCATGCCGTTCCCGTACGACCGGCACGACGGCAGGGGCTTCGACCGCAAAGAAGAGGTCGACATCGACGCCATCAAGCACCACTACGAGGAGTCCACGAACGGTCACCACGTAGGAGCGGAGCTCGAGGAGTTGGTGCCAGCGGACGATGACGACGATTAGGCGCTTCGGCTAACTCAGCACAGGCTCTATTGCCTAAGCTGGGTGTGCCCCGCCAGTCGTAACATAGTCTGAAATCATAGGGGCGGGTCCGGTACCCGCCCCTTTTGCAAGAAGCGAGAATCCAGGAGCCAGGAACTAGAGATTCACATCTTTCACAAGATGTGCTTGGTACAAGTTCATGATTCCTGAATACGGAGGATAACGAGAAAATGCCACCCTCTGGACAGGAGATGCTGGAACAGAGCATCTCGAAATGCCAGCAGATAGCCGACGGACTCGGCACACAGAACTCTGACTGGGAGACCTCAGTCGTAGAGATAGTAGACAAGTTCGGCGAGGTCAGCGGAACTTTCTTCTTCCAGACGATGCCGTCCATACCGCCGACGCGCACGGCAATGCGCGCCGCCGACGCAGCGCTCAACCACAAGAACAGCGGTGACTGGGACTCGTTCGAGCCAGCGCTAACGGACCTGATTTCGAGTGCTCAGGATGTGATCGAAGCCGCCGGAATGAAGGGGACGACACTCACGTGACCAACCCGGCTTCGTCAAGCTCAGCGCAGGCGGTACTCATCACCGGGGGCGCTGGCAGTGTCGGGCGGCAGCTTGTCGAGATGTTTGTCGAGGCAGGACGCGCGGTCCGAGTGTTCGATCTTCCGATGATGGACTTCACAGGACTTGAAGGGCAGGAAGGCATCGAGATCGTCAAGGGTGACATCACCGACGCTGACGGTGTCAGAGTAGCCGTTGAAGGTGTGGACGCAGTCCTTCACCTGGCGGCGATACTTCCGCCGAACAGCGAGAGAGACCGTGACCTGACGTTCAGGGTGAACGTAGATGGGACGAAGAACATCATCAGTGCCCTGGAGCAGAGCGCACCGGATACCCGGATGGTGTTCACATCGTCGATCAGCACGTACGGAGACACCAGCGGCGAAGAGCCGCCGGTGCGGGTGGGCCACTCGCAGAGCGCGATAGACATCTACGCGGACAGTAAGATCGAAGGCGAGAAGCTGATCTTCGAGTCGTCGCTGACCAACACGGTCTCCCTGAGAATCGCGGGGATCCTGGTCCCGGCGTTTCTGGAGCCCCCGACACCGT
Source organism: Dehalococcoidia bacterium (assembly GCA_021295915.1). Classification (NCBI taxonomy): domain Bacteria; kingdom Bacillati; phylum Chloroflexota; class Dehalococcoidia; species Dehalococcoidia bacterium. Next base: position 10,933 of record JAGWBK010000014.1, on the reverse strand, counting down.
GGCCGTTCATGGAGGGCCAGCGAGTAGAGATGGTCCATCGCGACGATGTGGCTGACGCGCTGTTCGCATCAGCGTCGGCTCCGGATGCGGGGGGCAAGATCTTCAACGTCGCTGGCGGACCGACCTGGCAACAGCACGGGCGTGACTATGTGAAGGACTTCTTTGAAGTCATGGGCGCGCCGGTCGAGATGGCCGTCTACCGTGACACCCCAGGGTGGATGGACTGGTACGATACAGAAGAATCGCAACGAATACTTGGGTATCAGAACCGCAGCTACCAGCACTACATCGGAGAGATGCAGGCGATCATCCAGGAGATGATGGAGGGGTAGGAATACACGGTGGTGGACAGCCAGTTACAGATTCGAGATGTTCAACAGCCGCTCCTAGAGCCTCCTCATGCTGAACATGGCGACAGCGCCCCACAGGAAGCCTCGCATGAGGCTGTCATGGTATGCCAGGACAACTTGGAGTTCATGAGTGGACTGCCTGACGCTTCGATGAAGCTCATCGTCACCTCGCCACCGTACAACATTGGCAAGACCTACGAGAAGCGGTCTCCTTTAGAAGACTATCTAGCGTGCCAGTCTCGTGTCATTGCTGAGTGTGTACGTCTCCTTCACCCGACTGGATCACTCTGCTGGCAGGTGGGCAATTACGTAAACGACGGGGAAGTCGCCCCACTGGATACAGCGCTGTACCCGATCTTCAAGTCGCACGAACTCAAACTCCGAAATCGAATCGTGTGGCACTTCGGGCATGGTCTGCACTCCAGCAAGCGTCTTTCTGGGAGATACGAGACAATCAACTGGTTTACGAAGACGGACGACTACACGTTCAATCTCGATCCGATACGGGTGCCGTCGAAGTATCCCAACAAGCGTCATTTCAAAGGGCCAAACCTTGGGAAGCTGTCCGGCAATCCTCTCGGTAAGAACCCCAGCGACGTGTGGGAGTTCCCGAACGTCAAGAGCAACCACGTCGAGAAGACCGTCCACCCGTGCCAGTTTCCAGTAGAGCTCGTGGAGCGATTGGTACTGTCAATGACCAATGAAGGCGACTACGTCTTCGACCCGTACATGGGCGTGGGATCCTCTGTTATCGCAGCCGTGAAACATGGTCGGCTTGGGTTTGGGTGTGACATCGTGCGAGAGTACGTTGATGTAGGCCACGAGCGATTGAAGGCGTTGAGGAACGGAACACTCAGGACTCGGCCAATGGGCAAACCAGTCTATGATCCTACAAAGCCTGGAGGCGGACACTGATGAAGGTCGCCGCCCGCTATTCGCATCTGAACGGCGAGGAGTTTCTACTTGTTCATCGCAGAGAGCTTTGGAATGAGGTTCTTGAGATCGTTGAGTCAGTAGACGCAGAGGCTTGCCGAACCAAGGTCTCCCGCGAAAGAAGCATGGTTGGAAACCTGCTGTATTAGCCGATTGATATGAACAAGGCTATGGCTGGTTTCAAGGAACGTGGTTGGGCGCAGAGAAGACAAGGATTTTGGGTAACCGCTGAGGAAAAGATCGTTCGGGCCATCGTCAACCTGTCGCCAGGTCAGCAGAAAATGGCCATTGAGGAAGCAGGGCAGGAACCAATCTATTCGTACAATCAGACAGATTTCGTAAAGGACCGAGTAGCCGTGGAGGTGCAGTTCGGCAAGTACGCTTTCGTGGCGCACGATCTGTTCGTTAAGCACATGGCATTCTTCGTGTCAGATGTAATTGACGTCGGAATCGAAATACTTCCAATGAAGGAGCTTGAGAGAAACATGTCCTCGGGTGTGCCATACTACGAGCGAGACTTGCTCAACGTCATGAGACAAGGAAGAGGCATTCCTGCCGTTCCACTGGTACTCATAGGTGTCGCACCCTAGAACTGGACATGAAGCCAATCGCCAAATCTAAGTGAGAAGGATGACCCTCACCAACGAACATAGGGCGGTCAGCCCCCAATTCATGCAGCAGGCCGACGAAGAGTTGGGACGTGGAGACCAGCTTCAGGCTTCTGAGAAAGCATGGGGTGCGGCGGTTCGAGCCGTCAAGCCCATCGCAGAGCACCGCGGATGGCAACATGACAGTCACCGCCATCTGTTCATCGCAGCTCGGAGAATAGCTGAAGAGAATCACGACAACGAGATTCGTGAACTTTTTGGCGTGGCGAGTAGTCTTCATGTCAACTTCTATGAGGGATGGATGGACCTTCAAACAGTAGTGGGCAACATCGACAGCGTAAAGCGACTGCTTGGCAAGCTGGACTCGCTAGAGGATGTCCCAGCTTAGCCGCAAAACTTATCGGAGAAATGCCGATGGCAACCCAGACGGAAATCCAGATAGTAGACAGGCAGACCGCTGAGCGGAAGATGGAGTCCCTGCGCGGTTTACTGCGCGAGATGGGGACTGTCATCGTGGCGTACTCCGGCGGAGTGGACAGCGCGTTCCTCGCCGCTGCCGCCAACGATGTGCTCGGTCACAAGGCGCTGGCCGTCACGGCCAAGTCTCCCAGCCTGGCGCCGTCTGAGCTTCGGGATGCTGTCGAGCTTGCTGGGCGGCTCGGTCTCAATCACCGCGTGATCGAGACCCATGAGGTAGAACGGGAAGACTACGCCGAGAACAACCCGAACCGCTGCTTCTTCTGTAAGGATGAGCTATACACCTACTTGGCAGCATATGCTCAGGAAGAGGGCTACGAGCACATCACCAACGGAACGAACACCGACGACCTCGGCGACTTCAGACCCGGACTCAACGCGGCGAAACAGTACGGCGTCCGCAGCCCGATGGTGGAGGCGGAGCTGTCGAAGGCTGAAATCCGAACGCTGTCGCGTGGAATGGAACTGCCGACTTGGGACAAGCCGGCGCAGGCGTGCCTGTCGTCACGGATTCCCTACGGGACACCTGTGACAGTTGAGGCGCTGACCCGGATCGCTCAGGCAGAGGAGTTCCTGCACGACGAGATCGGCATCCGTCAGCTCCGTGTACGTCACCACGATACGGTAGCGAGGATAGAGGTCGAGACCGCAGACTTTCTGACGCTGACGGAGGAATCGACCCGCGCAAAGGTGACGGAGTTCTTCCGGTCGATCGGGTACTCGTACGTCACGCTGGACCTTGAGGGGTTCAGGTCCGGAAGCCTCAACGAGGTGCTTGCAGGGCTGCGTAAGAAGGCCCAAGCTGGGAACTAGTCCCTGCACACTGGATACTTGAGCTCACTTTCGTTGAGCAACACCAGCTAGTATCCTAGCCGTAGTCTCGTCGGCATCCGACAGCCCACCCCCAGCAGCTTGGGAGACCCACCATGCAGACTCTTGACGCCATCGCTCATATTCTCAAGAAGGAAGGTATCGAATACCTGAGTTCCTTCCCGACTACGCATGTGATCGAGTCAGCCGCTGACGTCGGCATACGGCCGATCATCTGCCGGCAGGAGCGCGTTGGGGTCGGCATCGCAGATGGGTATAGCAGGGTTACCAATGGTAATCCTGCAGGTGTCTTTGCCATGCAGTACGGCCCTGGCGCAGAAAATGCGTACGCGGGCGTAGCCACAGCGTTCTCCGACGCAGTGCCGGTGCTGCTGCTTCCTCTTGGATATCCGGGTGACCGTGACGGCGTCTATCCGCACTTCAGCTCAGTCAGGAGCTACGAGTCGATCACCAAGAACGTAGAGCGGCTGAAGGCGTCGAATCTGGTAGTCGAGACAATGCGCAGGGCGTTTGCGCGTCTGAAGATGGGCCGACCTGGCCCTGTGATGGTGGAGATTCCGTCTGACGTCGGCGCCGAGGACGTACCGGACGAGTTGGTGAATAGCTACCGTCCCGTCAAGGTCGCAACCGCTGGGGCGAACGTCGCCGCGGTGGACGAGGCGGCCGCGGCGCTGCTTGCGGCATCCAACCCGATAATCTACGCAGGACAGGGCGTGCTGTACGCGGAGGCATCCGACGACCTGGTTGAACTGGCAGAGCTGCTGCAGATTCCTGTGACGACAAGCATGGCTGGCAAGAGCGGCTTTCCTGAGAAGCATCCACTGTCTCTGGGATCCAGCTCCGGGGTCATGAACGGTGCAGCGTACCGGTTCATGGGTCGCGCGGATGTCGTATTCGCTGTCGGCTCGAGCCTGACCAGACATGGTATGACTACGAATATTCCAAGCGACAAGACATTCATTCAGGCCACGAACGACCCCATCGACATCAGCAAGAACTACGACATCGAGTACCCCCTGTTGGGTGACGCAAAGCTGATCATTCGACAGATGATCGAGGCGTGCAAGGACAGACACGGAGGCCAGTCGAGAGATGGCGAGACCGCGGAAGAGATCGCCACAGTTCGTCAGGCCTGGCTGGACCAGTGGGCGCACAAGCTGAACTCAGCCGAGGTGCCGATGACCCCCTACCGGGTGATTTCTGAGTTCATGAATAACATCGACCCGAATCACGCCATTGTCACCCACGACTCGGGCAGTCCCAGGGACCAGCTTATGCCGTTCTACCAGGCGGGTGGGCCTCACACGTACCTGGGATGGGGCAAGTCACATGGGCTGGGGACAGGTCTAGGGCTGAATATGGGGGCGAAGCTCGCGGACCCCGACAAGTTCGTGGTGAACTTCATGGGGGACGCTGCTTTCGGCATGACAGGGTTCGACTTCGAGACTGCTGTGCGTTCAGGCATACCGATCCTGACAGTGGTACTGAACAACTCGTCCATGGCAATCGAGACGTCTGCGATGGCGCGATCTCACGAGTTGTACAACACCCGCGATCTTGGCGGCAGCTATGCCGACCTCGGAACCGCAATGGGCGGATGGGCAGAGCGAATCGAAGACCCGTCCGATATCGGCCCTGCGTTCCTGCGGGCGAAAGCCGCAACGGAGAACGGCCAGGCTGCCCTGCTGGAATTCATCACCAGCGAAGAGGGTGAGTTCAGCCACAGGCGTCCATTCGGGTAGGTAGCTCCTTGGTCTTTCGCAATGCGGGACGGGATGTGTCAGTAAGCCGACTCCCGGTGATTGTCGCTGTTACTCTGGCACTGCTACTGAGCGTAGCTGCGTGCGGTACAAATTCGGAAGTTGAGCCAACTCAGGGTGCGCCGAGCGCGCCTTCCGCACCGCCGTCGTTGCCTGATCCAATAACGGTCGCTGTAGCGTCAACAGACCTCGCCGTGGGAGACAACCGTGTAGTCTTCGGCCTCATCCGCCAGGGCAAAGGCCCGATTAAGGGCGCTCAAGTGGACGTCGAGACCTTTCTGCTCACCACCTCAGAGCAGGACGGGCCCAGGCAGACTGTCCCCGCGGAGTTCCAGGTCTGGCCGGGAGGCTCAGGCGGCGTATATGTCGCGACCCTGACCTTCAATGAGACCGGCGAGTGGGGTCTCGGGCTCAAGCTGAAGGACGCGGATGGCTCTGATACCCGGGCGGGAACGCGCGTACAGGTGAAGTCCGAGAGCGCCACACCAGCACTGGGAGCCGCAGCACCGCGCAGCAAGAACAGGACGGCGCGGGACGTGGGCGATCTCGCTGAGCTTACAACGGACTCCGATCCCGAACCTGAACTGTACGTGATGACAATTGAGGAAGCCCTCGACGAGGGCATTCCTCTCGTGGTCAGCTTCGCGACACCTGCATACTGCAAGACCGCCACATGCGGACCTCAGCTTGACGCGATCAAGGACCTGAAGGCGACACACTCGGACCGCGTAAACTTCCTGCACGTCGAGGTCTATGACAACCCACCAGAGATCAGGGCTGAGGGGATATCTGCAGCAAAGCTCTCCCCCACTCTCGCCGAGTGGGGCCTGCCGACAGAGCCGTGGACGTTTGTCATCGACGCCGACGGCAACGTCCGGGCCAAGTACGAGGGCTATGTCGGCTCAGATGAGTTGGAAGAGGCGATAACCTCAACACTTGGTGGTTCCTGACGGCCATACGGAGGACTCTGTAGTTATGTCCTCAGTGGGTTTCAGGCGAACAACTCGTCGCTGACACTGGAAAATGAAACGGCCCGCTGCGATGGCCGTGCAGCGGGCCGTCAGGCAATGGGGGAAGAACTTAGTTTCAGGCGGGTGTGTAATCCATTTCGCTGTCCATAGCCCCGAAGACACTCACTGACTCCAGGATGCCGGCCAGCTTCCCTTCGTCGACTACGGGAAGATACTCCAGCTCGCCGTCGATGACCATGAGCGAAGCGTCTCCAATCTGGGTGTCAGAAGCGATGACCTGATCCTGTGGAGCCATGTGACGCTCGACGGTACACTGCCACGGGATGTGGCCATTGGCCATGCAGCCAATAACCATGTCGCTCTCGCTGATTACTCCCTCGATGTTTCCACCGTTTGTCACGACCAGGCAGGACGCACTGGTGTCTCGCATCAGTTTTGCCGCTTCAGTAACTGTGGTCGTCAGCTTAACTGAGACGGAAGCTGGGGCCATGAGTTCACTTACGTCCATGCTCTGTCTCTCATTTCCGATTCCAGGCTCAGAGAAGTCTCTCAAGTAACCGTGGAACTCGCTTTGGTATTCATTCTCACGCCAATTATCTGGCGCTACAGGTAATACTATACATGGCAGGTGTTAATAGCATGTTAAGTAGGTGTTACAGGCGTGTGACATCTGGCCCGTACGGGTCGCCTACTAAGGGCTGTCACACTTGTGATATATTGCACATACCATGGCACAGTCGGCCACAGCCCCAATTCCAGCTACTGGACTGGTCCGCCGAATATCCGGCGATGTCCTGCTAATCGGCAGTGCGCTGCTGATGGCGCTCACTCTGTACCTGGTGTACATGTGGGTCCCCACCGAGCTGAACCTCGGAGTGTCCCAGCGGATCTTCTACTTCCATGTGCCACTCGGCTGGATTGGCATGGTGTCGATCATGGTCGTTGCGGTCGCGAGCATCATGCACCTGGCTACCGGGAGGCAGAAGTGGGACGATCTCGCCTACTCTACTGCCGAAATCGGCATCATATTTGCCAGCCTGATCCTGGTCACAGGCGCGATCTGGGGCAAGCCGGTCTGGGGAGTCTGGTGGACATGGGACGCCAAGCTGACGACCACGCTGGTGCTGTGGTTCATATACGTCGGATACCTTATGGTGCGGGCGTATGGCCCCGCGGGAACCCAGGGTAAGCGCTTCGCATCGGTCATTGCACTGATCGGAGCGATCGATGCACCGATCATCTACAAGGCCACCGACTGGTGGCGGTCGGCACATCCTGAGAGAAACGTCCCTTCAGACTTGAACGAGAAGATGCTGCTGACACTGATGGTCTCGGTGCTAGCATTCACAGTGTTGTACGTGTACCTGCTCATGGAGAGGTACTCGTTGAGACGATCGGAATCGGACCTGGATGAGATTCACCAGAGATTTGTATAGCTACGCCAGGACGCGCGTAACTGCCCTGGGCGCGATAATAGTCATGGCCTTCCTGGCCCTGTCGGCGATCGGCGTCGCTGGAGCTTACGAGGGGCCGATTCAGGCGGCAGCACAGGGCGCTGCACCCTCCCAAGAAGGCAGCGGCCCAGAGGCGAATCTGTCATTCCTGTTTGCGGTGTATATTGTTACGTGGGCAGCGTTCTTCGCGTATGTCTTCTATGTGTCTCGCAGGCAGCGTGAACTGCAGAACGAGATCAGGGACCTGAAGCGGGCGCTTGAAGAGCGCGACAGTCAAGATTCATAGCAGTAGTACCAGTACGAGTCCACACATGACAGAAGGACAGATAACTCAAACCTTACCTGAGGACGACGGGCCAGTATCGTCCCATCGCATCAAGCTGCTGATCGCGTTTGTCGTGCTGGTAGCAGCGCTGGGATACTTCGCCTTCCAGTCTTTCCAGGGAGCGACGGTGTACTACTACACCGTCGGCGAGATGAGGGACGTCGGTTTCACCCCCGAAGACCGCATGGTCCGCGTGAGCGGCAAGCTGGTGCCGGACTCGTTCCACCGAGACGATGGTTCGACTCTTGCCGAGTTCAACCTTACCGACGGTGCTGAGGACCTCGCCGCCGCCCACAATGGCGTTCTGCCCGACCTTTTCTTCAACGAGCACTCCGAGATCATCCTGGAGGGCCGCTATCACCCGGACGGCGTCTTCGTGAGCGAGAACGTCATCGTGAAGTGCCCGTCCAAGTACGTAGCGATGGAGGAAGAGACGGGCTGAGCACAGGGCTCGAACTCCCTCTCCTCTCTGACGCGCCCGCCGATTACTAGCTGACTCGCGACTTCCCGGGCGGGTCTCTCAGAGAGCCATCCTCGTGACGACCGCAGGCTCAGCAGTTGAATTTATCTCAAGGCTGGCCCCGTCATTCGCCTTTCGCGACTTCCGACTGCTGTGGTTGTCCACACTGCTGCAGTCGGCATCGATGGGGATGATCTGGGTTGTCACCGGCTGGCTCGTGTTCGAGATCACCGACTCGGCGTTCATGGTCGGGGTGTCTTCGGCTCTGACGATGATACCGTTCTTCGTGCTCGGGCTGGTGTCAGGAGCCGTCGCGGACCGGGTGGAACGACGCACTCTGCTCATTATAGTAACGCTTGGTGGTGTGGCAGTGTCGCTCGTGATCAGCGCAGTGTTGATCGCCGACGTTGCGCAACTGTGGCATATTCTCGTCCTGATCACCATCGGCGGCTGCGTAACGGCCTTCCAGATGACCACTCGGCAGTCGCTCACCTACGACATCGTAGGGCCAAGACTCGCGCTCAACGGCCTGTCGCTGAACTCGGTCAGTATGCAGGTAGGCAGCATAGTCGGGTCGCTGCTGTCCGGTGTGATTATCTCGGCGTACGGCGCTGGTGGGCAGTTCCTACTCATAGGAGCGACATACTTTGCCTCCGTGCTGTTCCTGCTGCCGATCGGCGCGCGGCGGGAGGCACCGGTAGGTCAGCGGGCCTCGGTCACTCGCAACCTTGCCGACTACGTAGACATCATGCGTACCAATCGCATACTCGTGACGCTGATGGCGCTCGCTGCGCTGACCGAGATTTTCGGCTTTACGCACATGAGTCTGCTGCCGGTGATCGCCAAGGACGTACTCGGGCTGGGGCCTATCGGACTGGGAGTGATGACGGCCGTGAGGCAGATCGGCGGCATCGCAGGCCTGCTGACGTTGTCTTCCATGGGAAACTTCCGACGTAAGGGCCTGCTGATGTTCGGCCTCATGGCGCTATTCGGGGCGAGCCTCATGGCCCTGATGATCTCGACCAATCTAATCCACTACGTTGCGATGCTGACGCTGGCCACAGGCTGCGCCATGGCAGTAGACACGCTGTACATGACCCTGATGCAGGAGAACGTGCCGGACGAGCAGAGAGGCAGGGCGATGGGTGCGTGGACGCTGAGCATCGGCGTCGCACCAGCCGGTCACCTTGGACTGGGCGGGCTTGCAGGCGCGGTCGGTGCCCCGCTCGCGCTGTTCGCCAGCGGGTCTGTGCTGGTGGTGGGCAGCCTGATTACGGCGGTTACGCTGCCGAGCATCAGGCGGTTGGAGTGAGGCTGCGGAATCCATCATTGGGAGAGTCACAATCCCAAGACTTAGGCAAACCCAAACCTGTCCAGCCAAGCCCACGAAATTGCTAGTGACAATCTCAGCATGGCAAAGTCAGAATCTGAAATGTGGAGGAAGTTCTGGCCAGATGCCAATCTGACGTTGTTGCGCCCACTGAGTGCACTCAGAGACTAGTTGGCATATTTCCATCTGCTCGTAAGTGTAAGGCATCCTGACGAAGTAGCCTTGCACAATGTTTCCAGTCATACCCTGGGTAGGTTTGTAGTGCTCAATTGGAAAAAGAACCGCGGTCTTCATCTGTATATCTAGGATACTTACGAAATTGGAGATCTCACCGAAAGCACCCCAGCTATTCTCCGTATGCAAGATAATCACGAGATCAACTGTGTCGTCTCTGAGTAAGTCTTGCTCCTGCCCAATCCAGTCGGGTGCAGTTGAATCAATATGGTGTTCGGGGAAAAATGCTCGATGGCCCATGTCTAGAAGAGCATCTCGAATCTGGTAGCGCTTTAGGGTGCCTGTATCATCGAGGTTTTCCAAGTTGGGCCCAAGAACGGCAATTGTGAGAGATCTTCTTGTAAACTCCTCCTCAACCTCACCAAGTCTAGCCACTACACGATCACTGAACCTGTCCCCCTGACTAGTCATTCCCCGTCGAGTGCCTCTATGAAGTTCTGACCAGCCTCCGTGATATATATTACGTTTGACCCAATCTCACAGAAGTTAGCGGCAGTCAATTTGGCAAGAGCTATACCTTCCTCACAGGTATCGAAATCGTCAAAGGGCAATGTCACCAGCTTAAACATCTTTGCCAACAATCGAACGGCCTCCTCATCGCCAAGAACAGCGGCTGCCTTTCGCCGGAAATGTCGATTGGCGTTGTCTAAACGGTGGCGGAGGTCTTCAGTAGGGTTGGATGGTGGTCTGTCAAGTAAAGAGCGTAATTCCACATGGTAAGGTGCATTTAGTAGCTGCAATCGTACATCTTGGCCAGCTAGTAGGCTGGCTCCTTTAGAGCTTATGGCCCGCCCGCTACCTGCTGCCGATCCCAGTCTCAATTTGACGATTGCGTCACCAGACAGATCATACCAGTCGCCTACACTTCCGACGCCCATGTAGGCTCTTTCAACTTCGGGATTCGCATGGACCACTTCAATCCTCCACTTTCACGGTCACCAGAGAGTTAGAGAACCTCCCAGCTTTAGCCAATAAACCGCGAATGCTTGCTAGGTCTAGTGCGATACTATCATCAAAGTTTACGATGTGCATGAGACCATCGGAATCCTCAGCTGGTAACACTCCGACGCGGTATTGGACATTATCTCCATCCCGACGACTGAATTGTGCGTTCTCTATGTGAGTTAGAGGGTGTCTGAGAAGTGTTAGGATCGGGTCATTATGAAGCGTAAGCCGTATCCGACAGACCTGACCGACACA
>JAGWBK010000013.1 GCA_021295915.1 Dehalococcoidia bacterium | reverse complement strand
CCGCCGAGACCGCTGACATCGCCGACCCTGTACCTGACCAGCGGATGACCGTCGGATATGAGACGCTCTGCCAACGCATCCATCCCCGACTCATCCCCAGCCATCTCAAGAGACACGAACACCCGGTCGTCGCCAACCTGCCCGAGTGCCTCCACAGGCTCCCCCGCAATCGGGACTATGCCCATGCCGTCCTTGCCCAGACTCTCGGCCACAAGCTGCTCAGCCCACAGCCCAAACGACGCGAGCGAAGGCGACGTCAGGATAGTCAGCTTATCGCGCCCTGCAAGGGCTAGCGATCCCAGCACAGCCCCGAACCACGCTCCCGCGTTTGAAGAAACGGGAATAGTCCTGCCACACGCGCCCTGCATTGCCATAGCACTGTTCAGCAGGCCTCGTAGGTCGAATCCGATCAGCGCAGCGGGTACGAGACCGAAGTAGCTCAGCACCGAGTACCTTCCGCCTATGTCCGGCCTGTTGCGAAACACGCGCCTGAATCCGGCCTCCTGTCCAAGCTCGTCCAGTGCCGAGTCAGCGTCTGTGATGGCTACGAACCTGTTCCCGGCACTCTCAGCGCCGATCGCATCCTCGACCACGCTTCTGAAGAACTTGTAGAGCATGTTCGGCTCGATCGTGGTGCCCGACTTGGACGAGACCAGGAACAGAGTGCGAGCCGGGTCGATGGACTCCACAACACTCGCTATACGCGCCGGAATAGTCGAGTCGAGCACGATCAACTCCGGCCAGCCCAGCCCTGGCTTCCTCTCCCATGATAGGAGAGGGTTGCCTTCTCTTAGCCTCCTCTCCCTTGATGGGAGAGGATTGAGGTGAGGGTGAAGAGTAGAATCCCGCTCATCCCGGCCTTCTCCTACCATGGGAGAAAGAGCTTTGGCACACTGCCCAAGCACCTCAGCCCCCAGGCTGCTCCCACCCATTCCGAGCAGGACTACATGCTTCGTCCCCTCGTTTCGGACCGCGTTTGCGAATAGGGCGAGATCGTCCACGCTGCCCAGCATCGACGACGGCGTATCCAGCCAGCCGAGCCGGTCCGTGATCTCAGTCGGATCGGTCGACCAGAGTGTATGGTCGCCAGACCAGATGCGAGCTGCCGCATCGGAATCTTGTAGGGACGCCACCGCCTCGTCAGCGGTGGCTAGTGCTTTTCCCAGTGACCCTCCGGCAGGAGCTGCCACCGCTGATAAGAGCTTGTCTCGTTTGACGACTATGTTGTCGAGCAGTTCGTCGAAGGAGTCGGCGAACGCCTTGACCCCGGCGTGCATTAGCTGCGTGGTGACAGCCTCCATGCTGACGCCTCCCGCCTCCAGGGCGGAGATGACATCGCGTGACTCGTCGACGTCGTCATCGATGGCGGTCTGCGCCGTCCCGTGCTCCATGAACGCGGCGAGCGTCGCGTCTGGCATCGTGTTGACCGTGTGCGGCCCGATGAGCGTCTCCACGTACAGCACGTCGCTGTACTCCGGGTTCTTGGTGCTCGTGGACGCCCAAAGCGGCCTCTGCACCCTCGCTCCGTGCTCTGCGACCGCCCGGAACCTGTCGGTGCTGAACGTGGACTTGAAGTCCTGGTAGGCGATCTTCGCATTCGCGACCGCCGCCTTGCCAGCGTACTCGTCCAGCGCGCCGCCGGAGTCGCCGATCAGTCCGTCCACCGAGGAGTCGACGCGGCTGACGAAGAATGACGCCACTGACGACACTCGCGCCGGGTCGCCACCCGCCGCGACCAGGTCTTCGAGACCAGCTACGTACGCATCGCGCACCCTCGCATACATCTCCAGCGAGAAGATGAGCGTTACGTTGACGTTGATCCCCCTGCCAATCAGGTCCCGGATCGCGGGGATGCCCTCCGGCGTGGCGGGAACCTTGATCATCACGTTGGGACGGTCCAGCGCCAGGAAAAGCCTCCGTGCGGCCTTGATGGTCCCCTTGGTGTCGTGCGCAAGATGGGGGTTGACCTCCAGAGAGGCGAAGCCGTCAGCGCCCTCTGTTCTCTCGTAGATGGGCAGCAGTAGGTCGGCGGCGGCGCGGATGTCCTCGACAGCCAGCCCCTCGAAGAGGTCCTGCGGATCGCTACTACGCTTGGCGTGAGCGACGAGCGACTCATCGTAGTCGTCGCTGGACGAGATCGCCTTCTCGAAGATCGTCGGGTTCGATGTGAGACCCGTAACCCCCGAGTCGATCAACCTTTGAAGCTCACCAGTCTCGATGAGCGCACGGTACATGTTGTCGTACCAGACCGACTGACCAAGCCGGCCCAGTTGTTGAATTGGGTTGAGTGTCTGTGACACGGGCTGCCTCCTTCACACGATGGAGATGTCTTTACAGGTTAGTAGGCACCACCTGTTCAGTCATTCCCGCGAAAGCGGGAACCCACGTAGTGGCTCGCCGCTCGGCAATCCAAGGGTGGGGTGGTGTCGAACTCAGAGTTCGAATACCAGACCTGATAAAGTCTCCACGGTTCTCTATCAGTTATACCATCTTCGTGTGAACTCTGTGTTACCGACAGGTTAAGCCACGATAAACGGAATCCGCATCTCTTCCGGCGTGAGTCCCGAGTGGTGGCAGTTCAGCTGCACCATCCTCCCCGGTCCCCGCGCCGCGTTGTACTCCAGCATATCCGGCCCCGTCGAGATCGCGATCTGGTTCCCCAGCCGCTGCATGGCGACGTCCGACGGCGGCTCGGGCCCGAGCATCTCCAGCTTGATCGCCTCCTCCAGGTCGATCACCGCGAACCTCTCACCGAACCGGCGATCGAAGTACCGGCGCATCCGGTCCCCAGCCCACGACCACGTCGGCAGGTACATAACCCGCGCGTCTCCCGACGGCGGCGAGATCATCAGCGGCTGGATCTCGCGGTTGGGACGGAGCGTGTGACGCTGAGCCGCGGTCGCATCCAGCAGACCGTGATCGGCCGTGACCACCATGCGTCCCTTGTCGCCGATGGCCGAGTGCAGCCGCGACAGCTCGTTGTCCAGCTCGACCAGCGCTTGCAGCACCTCCGGCCGTGCCATCCCGTGCAGGTGCGCGAGGCTGTCAACGCGCGGCACATACAGGTACGTGAATGTAGGTTCGCTGGCGTTCAGCACACGCTCGGACACCACGTTGACCGCTTCCGAGAGAGACTTGTACCCAAAGCTCTTGAGCCCGCCGTTGAAGTAGTTCGAGTAGACCGAGTCCTTGATTCGCTCTGGCACGACGACCAGTCCGTCCCGCGTCATTCGCGACCAGGCCGACTTGACCGGAAAAGTCCGCTCCGGATCGATTCCCCGCTTCATTAGGTCTGCGCCTGTGCCGCGGTCGGTGTACTGGAGTATGGTCGCTACGCCGTTCATCTCGGGAAGGTAGGTCCACCAGCCCATGACCCCGTGCTCCGCTGGCCACTGAGCGGTTGTCAGCGACGTGAGCGCAACAGAGGTCGTGGAGGGAAAGACCGTCAGCATGTCGCTGTGCAGGTGAGTCGGCAGGAACGAGTCCTCAGGCAGCGTCTCCACCATGTTCATACCCACGCCGTCCGCAAGTGTGAGCACTAGGTGGTCCGCCGCCCCGATAGCTTCGACCATATCCTCGGCATGACCCGTCAGCTTGAGGTCGACGCCGCACAGCCTCGCAACCGCCCCCGCGAGGTCCACCAGGTTGGGGAGATCGTGACGAGGACGCAGCAGGATCCTGTCCGCAAACGCCTCTATCAGTGCTTCTACTCCGGGCATACCCCCTCCGGGCTTGCCCCGTAATCCGATACGGGGTTGATTAAGACTCCCCATGCTATCATGAACTTACCGGGCAGCACCTAACTCGCCACCAACAGGAAGCTGTGTCAATCTGGTAGGTGCCTGCTTCCCTAAGGAATCTAAAGTCCCCTCTCCCTCAGGGAGAGGGTTAGAGCCTGCCCCGGACTTGATCCAGGGGTGAGGGTGAAAACACTGCCTACCAAACGACACAGTCTCTTCCAACAGGCCCTCTCTACCTCAGAGCCTGCCCCGTACCCGATACGGGGGTAAGGGTGACATCCTCGCATACCAATGACGACACCCACCTCACCTGAATCCCTGGACGCGCTCCTGGCACAGTGGTCGGGAGCCATGGCCGAGTTGCACCCCGGCGACGTGGACCTGGGCTGGCAACTGCTCGATGCGGTTAAGTCCGTGTCCGACGTCGAGATCCAGGTGCGTGAGACCTCATCCCATGAGTGTCAGCTGGGAGTATGCATCGCCGACCGCGTTGGAACGCTGTCTCTGGTGAGCGGGCTGCTGACAGCCCACGGACTCGACATCGTCCAGGCCGATACCTTCACAGTCGCTCACACCGTCTCAACGCCGACCTTCACCGGTACGTCCCGGAGGCGAACGAGGAGACATGCCAATGGGCAGGTGGTCCGTCGCCGACCCAGGAAGACCCTCTACAGAAAGACCTCCACACCCTGGGCAGTGATGCTGTTCAACCTCAGGTCTCGCTCCGGACAGCCGCCCGATTGGGATGCGCTCAAGAGTGACATCGAGCGCGCGGGCCAGCAGTCGGCCACTGGGAAGTTCGACGCCGCCCGTCTGGAGGTGATTGAACGCTTCTCGCATACGATGCCTGCCTCTGAAAACTGGACAGATGGAAAACTGCCGGCGGATATCACCACTGACAACAAGAGATCAGACGATCACTCCGTACTGGAGATTACGTCTGGTGATACACCGGGCTTCCTGTTTGCCTTCAGCACCGCGCTCTCCAGCGTTCGTGTGAACGTCGTCAGGGCCAGGATAAGAACGGACGGGGACACCGTCCGCGACACCTTCTGGCTCACTGAGCCCTCAGGAGAGAAGATCGAGTCCAAACGTCGACTCGAACAGATCAGGGCCGCCGCAGCGCTCATTAAGCAGTTCACCCATCTGCTTCCCACCGCACCCGACCCCGGTCAGGCTCTGAGGCAGTTCAACCTCCTGACTTCCCAGCTTCTCTCTCGCTCTGACTGGACATCCGAACTTGAGGATCTCGAGTCTCCCGGCGTGCTTGAGACCCTGGCTGAGATGATGGGCACGAGCCGGTTCCTCTGGGAGGAGTTCCTGCGCGTCCAGCACGAGAACCTCTTTCCCGTTCTGCTGGACATACCCGGTCTCCACGCCAGCTGCTCGAGGGCCGTCCTGACGGACTCGCTCGAAGCTCTCCTGGCTGAGTGCTCCGGTCACGCCGACCGCGTCAGGGCGCTGAACGACTTCAAAGATCGCCAGATGTTCAGGATCGACCTGAGGTACATAACCGACAGGATCGACCGCAGGCAGTTCGGGGCAGAGATGTCGACCCTCGCCGAGGCGGTTGTCGAGAAGGCCTTCGAGCTCGGCATCGACTCGGCACGCTCCCGGTTCGGAGTCCCACGCCTCGAAGACGGCTCCGAGTGTAAATGGGCCGTGCTTGCTCTCGGCAAGTTTGGCGGCTCCGATATGGGCTTCGGCTCCGACCTCGAGCTGATATTCGTGTACGAGGCTGAAGGATCTACCAGCGGTTCCAAACCAACCCGCACGTCGACCTTCTTCAACGAGGTGGTACGCGAATTCTTACAGGTGCTCGAAACGCGACAGCACGGGGTTTTCGAGGTCGACATGAGACTCCGTCCGTACGGCTCCAAGGGGGCTATCGCATCTTCTCTGGCCGCTGTCGAGGACTACTACAGCAGCGGCGGCGATGCTCGACAGTTCGAGCGGCTCGCCCTCGTCAGGATGCGTCCCGTGGCCGGACATCCCGACCTCGGCGACCGTGTCATGCGCGTTAGGGACTCGTTTGTGTACTCCGCCGAGCCGCTGGACGTCGAGAACATCCGGCATCTGCGCCGGCGCCAGGCGGCCGAGCTGGTCGAGCGCGGCTCAGTCAACGCCAAGATCAGCTCCGGCGGGATAGTCGACATCGAGTACTACGTCCAGGCGTTGCAGATCGCCTGCGGTGTGGACGACCCGAGCGTGCGTCAGACGAACACGCTGGACGCCCTGGAGGCGCTGCAGGCGGGCGGTCACATCGACGGCGACCTCGCTGAAAGAATAGGGGAGTCCTACGGGTTCTTCCTCGGACTGGTTGACGCACTGCGCGTCGTCAGGGGAAACGCCTCCGACCTGAACATACCCGATCAGCACAGCCGGGACTTCCACCACCTCGCCCACCGGCTCGGATTCGAACCGGAGCTCCTGGATGACCGTATAGCTCGCCACATGGACGCCTCACGCAGCATGTGGGACGAGCTATGCTCCCCGGACTGCCCTAACCCCGGTCACCCAACAAGCGGCCCCGGCGGAAGCCGCACAGGGAATGGAACATCAGGGTTCTCATCAACCAGCCTGCTCCACACCTTGTGACCGATCGCTTCTGACCGCGCGATCACATCGTCTTCGTCAAATGCCAGGATGCGGCTGTCCCGCATGACCCACGCCCCATCCACCATCAGGTCAGTGATGTCGGCCGGCTGCGCCTGGTGTACGAACACGGAAACTACCCTCAGCGTCGGCACCAGGTGCGACCGCCTAAGGTCGACCATGAACAGGTCGGCCTTCTTACCGACTTCCAGGCTGCCGACCTTGTCTCCCACCCCAAGCGCCCTCGCGCCACCGATTGTCGCCCAGTCGAGCACGTCTTCAGGCTGCGGCCACATTTCGTCGTTCCGCCTGACTCGCTCGTGGAACAGTGCAGCCCTCACCACCTCTACCATGTCCTCAGCCATGTTGTCCGAGCCCATTCCGATCGGACATCCCGCCGCTTCCAGCTCGAACGCCGGAGCCGCCGCACCGCGACGGGCTGCGATCGCCGGGTTGTTGGAGATCGCCACGCTGTGCTGACCCAACAGAGCGATCTCCGAGTCGTCAACATAGCGACAGTGCGCGACCACCAGCCTGTCGCTCAGGAAGTCGTTGGCGAACAGGTACTGCGTCGGTCGTACGCCACGCGTCCTCATCACGCCCTCCACCTCCAGTGAGCTCTGGGAGAGGTGAATCGTGTACCTCAGACCGTGCTCGTCTGCCAGCTCGACCGCCCTCCGAAGCAGTGCAGGGGAGCACAGCTCAGGCGCGTGTGGCGACACGAAGCACTGCACACGACCGTCGCGCTGTCCGTGCCACGACGATATTAGATCGACGCTCCTCTGCAGTCCGGCCTCCAGCTTGGCCTCCGAGAACTCGTACCGCCCGACACTGAACTGCTCGTCATCTATGTCGTTGAAGTTCTCCGAGAGAAACAGGCGCAGGCCCGTGTCCGCCAGCCTGTCGGCATACTGCGGGATGTTGTCCGAGATTTCCAGCAGCGAGGTCGTGCCGCTCCTGATCGCCTCCGCAGCGGCGAGCCGGATGAAGACGTTGCGTTCGTCTACGTCCAGCATCCCTCTGCCCGTGGTCGGAAACTTGAGCGTCGTCGGAAACCCAAAGTCCTCCAGGATGCCCCGGTCGGCTGTGGCCAGCATATGTGTATGACAGTTGACGAACCCCGGAAACACCGCGCGTCCGCGCCCGTCGACACGCTCAGCGTCAGGATATCGCGCCTCAACCTCGTCACTCGGCCCAATCGCGACTATACGTCCGTCCTCGATAGCCATCCCCGAGCCATAGTGAATCGCCCGCTGCGGGTCACACGTAACGATCGTAGTGTCAGTAATAATGGTGGTCATTCCTGCATTCCCTCCTATCCGACGGGCAGAGGCATGTATTTTGCAGATCGTCGTTCCGGCGAAGGCCGGGACCCAGAGTTCGCATACAAACGACTCGTTGGTCTACATCCCCGTCTCCTACTGTCCGGCGATACTAGCACGAAGGAGCGACACGCGAGACTCTCACTCCTAACTCCTCTCCAGTCACTCCTGGCGTTTCGGTTGCCGCTCCTACGGGTTTCAAGTATCCTACCCGTGCATTTCAGCAAACTGAGATTGACCCGCCCATTTGCGGGTGCAGGGCGTGCCCTGCTCGGAAACGAAAGGAGAATTAAGTGGACGGATTTTCTGCAATAGCTCGAATCCTCAAGCTCGAAGGCGTCGAGTGGGTGGCCTGTTACCCATCGAATAACCTGATCGAGTCCGTTGCCCAGGAGGGCATTCGCACCATCATGTTCAGGCATGAACGCGGCGCTGTCATGGCCGCGGACGGCTTCAGCCGGGCAAGTAACCGGCAGAAGTTTGGCGTTGTAATCACCCAGGGCGCCTCTGGTGCCGAGAACGCTATGGGCGGCATCGCGCAGGCGTTCGGCGACAACGTCCCGGTACTGCTGATTCCTGGAGGCACCGGACTTGCCGCCTGGAACATCAGGCCCAACTTCTCCCCCGCTCGTGCGTACGCTCCGATCTCCAAGCAGACTGAGGTAATCCTCACACCCAGCGAGATAGGCAACGCAATGCGCCGCGCCTTCCATGCGCTCCGCAATGGACGCGGCGGACCTGTCACCGTTGAGACTCCAGCAGACGTGATGGCCGCCGACGTGCCCGAAGGGATCACCGAGAACTACAGATCGCCGGGCCGCTCGATGTCCGCGCCTTCACGCTCGGACGTTAAGGACGCCGTCAAGCTCCTTCTCGAAGCCAACAACCCGGTGCTTTGGGCTGGCGGAGGCGTGCTCTTCGGCGACGCGACCGATGAGCTCATGGAGCTCGCCGAGCTGCTCGACGTGCCCGTGTACACCACCATGCAGGGCAAGAGCGCCTTCCCTGAGACGCACCCGCTGTCTCTCGGGGCCGGCTCCGGTGCGACGACCTGGCCCGCGCGCAAGTGGCTGCTTGAATCCGACGTGCTGTTCGCCATCGGCTCCAGCCTCACCCACACCGGCTACGGCCAGCCCATTCCCGCAGGCAAGGTGCTAATCCAGAACACAGACAATGTCGATGACATAAACAAGCAGGAGAGCGTCGACGTAGGACTTCCGGGTGACTCCAAGGAGACCCTCGCAATGGTCATTGACGAGGTCAAGGCCGCCATCGGCGAGACTCCCAGGAACACCGGCGTGCGCGACCGGATCGCCGCCGAGAGGGAGAAGTGGATGGAGGAGTGGACTCCGCTGCTCCAGTCGGACGAGGTACCGATCAACACCTACCGCGTCATCCACGAGATCAACACGACTCTGGACAAGTCCAGGTCGGTCGTTACCCACGACGCGGGCGCGCCCCGCGACTCGATCATCCCGTTCTACGAAGCCACCACGCCTCACGGCTACGTCGGCTGGGGGAAGACCACCCACCTCGGCTTCGGCATTCCGCTGATGATCGGCTCCAAGCTGGCCAGCCCAGACAAGTTCTGCCTGAACCTCATGGGCGACGGCGCGTTCGGCATGTCCGGCCTCGACACCGAGACCGCGCAGCGCTCAGGCGCTCCGATTACGACGGTCGTGCTCAACAACGGCGGCATGGCGACCTACCCGGGCGGCTACCCGACGGCCCGGACGCAGTTTGGCGTCACCGAGATGACGGGCAACTACGCTAACGTGGCCGAGTCCTTCGGCGGAGTAGGCATCATGAAGCAGGCGCTCATAGACGCCCAGCAGCACAACGCCGACGGCAAGACGGTCATCATCGACGTCCACTCCAACTTCGAGGCCAAGAAGTCCAGGTTCTAGTCCGTCACTGACAGACTCAAAACGGGGCGGCTCCCAGAGCCGCCCCTGTTTGTTGAATCTCTTCTTTAACTATGGTGGTGGGACTTCACCCAAGAATGGATTGACTATCCGAACGCCTTCTACAACTTGTCCATGGCTGAAGTCTTCGGTAAGAATCGTGTCGACTCCGTTCAGCTTGGCCGCGGCCCAGATCAGGCTGTCCCAAAATGCGAGTTGATGCTCTACCGCTCCCCTCATCCCTTCCTGTACGACGTCCGTCGTGACTGGTACGATTTCCCAATGCTCGATAAACCGCTGCACCGTCACGCGCGCACTGGAGAGTTCAATCGGATTGGGGATATTTCGTGTGACGGTATTGAAGAATTCGTTCAGGATCTGCGTTGATAGCACTCCACGCTTGCTGAGTTCGAGTTGTGTGAGCACTTCAATGGCCCGTCTGGTTTTACGCTCGTCTCCAGGGTCGTATGCGTAGACCAGAATATTCGTGTCCACCAGAACCATTAACGGTAGAGGCCCCGCTCTCTCATTATCTCATCGTACATTTCTTCTCTCGTGAGCCGATGAGGATAGCCATCCCCGATCGACCGGCCTTCGAGCCGGCTCTTCATGAACTCGATCTCCTTGAGCCATGATCTGCGATCCGACAGGCGATTGGTCTCACTCTTGACCTTATGGTCTCCGTCGTCGATGTACGTGCAAATCGCGCGCTCAATCAACTCATCCTCGCTGATTCCCAGCACCTCGGCGAGCTTCCTCAGACCCTCGTCCTGCTCCGAATCTATATACACCTGTCTCTTGATCTTCTGCGTCATCGCAATTCGCCTCTCACGCGGCACTGCATTGAGCCTACAGTGTACATCACTGCAACTGCTGGAAAGCCCCCTCAGTACGACCCTCGGCCTCCCCACTCGGGCCGGAGTCCGCAAGCAGCATCTCCACCCACTCCTCCAGCTTGTCTTCAGGAATCGCCCCGACCCACCTGCCCTCTACGACACCTGAGGAGCCAATAAAGAACGTGACCGGCAGCCCGATCACCCCGTACTCGACGGTGATCGCTCCGTCAGGGTCCACCCCGTTGGGGAACGTGAGACCGAACTCGCGCACGTACGCCTCGGCGTCCGAGACTGCATCCTGTATGTCCACGCCAACGAACTGGATGCCCGTATCCTGATACCGCCGCCATAGCCGCTCGAACGACGGCGACTCCTGCCTGCACGGGGGACACCACGAGGCCCAGAAGTTGATGACAACCGGGCTTCCTTCGTGATCTGACAGCCTGAACTCGCCGTCCTCTGGTGAGCTTGCCGGATCCACATCCAGCAGCCGCATCGCGAAGTCAGGAGCCGGCTTCCCGACCCTCGTTATCCCGCTGCGACCCGTCGCCGGTGATCTGTTCGACAGCCCGTACGCCAGTGTCGCAAAGAGAGCGAGTACCAGCAGACTGAAGATCGCGATTGAAATAAACTTCCAGCGCGTGCTCATCTTATGTGTGAAGCATCAGGCGTCGCGCGCCCTGCCTGTTTCAGGCACCTTGAGGAACAGAGTCGCCACCAGCGCGATCGCGACAAGGACCACACTGACCGTGAACACATCGCTGATGGCCCCTGAGAGCGACGACTTGAGCGCGTTCAGGAACTGTTCAGCCATCTGCTGACCTTCCGGCCCCGTGAATCGCGCCTGTAAGTCTGCCAGCGCGGACGGGTCGACGAGCGCCTGAGGGTTCTCCTTCATGGCCTCGATTCGCTCTGGAGGCAGCACGTTGCTAACGGAGTCCGGCAGAGACTGATCCAGCTTCGATGCGAACCGGTTTGCCATCACCGCGCCGAGCAGCGCCAGCCCGAGCATCCCGCCGATCGACCTGAAGAACTGCAACGCCGAGGTCGCCGTGCCCATGAGCCTGTATGGTATGGAGTTCTGCACTGACAGTGTGAACGTCGGGAACGTCGATCCCAGCCCAGCTCCCATTATCACTATGTACACCACCGCACGAGCAAACGACGTGTTCTCGTCCATCGTGGACACCAGGAACAGCCCTGCGGTCATAAACGCTACGCCCCCAAGTCCGAATACTCGGTAGCGCAGCCCCGTTCGCGCGAGCAACTGCCCAGAAAGTGTCGCGCCAACCACAATCCCCAGCATCATCGGTGTGAGGAAGCTTCCACTGCTGGTTGCCGACGCCCCCAGCACGCCCTGGAAGAACAGCGGAATAAAGATGATCCCCCCGAACATGCCGAACCCGGTGAAGAACGTGACGATCAGAGACACCGCCACCATCCGGTTGCGGTAGATCTCGAGTGGCATGATCGGCGAGTCGCTTCTGTACTCTATCGTGATGAACGCCGCGACCATGACCACACCAATTACCAGCAGCCCGACGACCTGAGGCGACGCCCACCCATACTGCACGCCGCCCCATGACAGCGCCAGCAGGATCGGCACCACGGCAAGCACCAGCGTGACCATGCCCGCGTAGTCGTGCCTACGGTTCTCGACCTCCGGCTTGATAGCAGGGAACAGGAACGCGATCAGCAGCAGCACCGGGACGCCAATCGGCACGTTTATGAAGAACACCCAGTTCCAGGAGATGTTGTCCGTGATGAAGCCGCCAAGAGTCGGTCCTATGACCGACGACAATCCGAACACGACGCCGATGAACCCCTGGTACTTGCCCCGGGTCTCTGGTGGGAACAGGTCGGCGATGGCCGTGAAGCTGTTCACCATGATGATGCCGCCGCCCAGTCCCTGGACCGCGCGGAACACGATCAGCTGGTTCATCGTCTGGCTAAAGCCCGCGAGCACCGATCCGATGAGAAAGACGACTATCCCGGCCACGTAGAAGATCTTGCGCCCGTGAATGTCCGTCAGTCGACCAACGATCGGCACGGCTGTCGTGGACGCCACCAGGTACGCCGTCGTCACCCACGTGAATCGGTCGAACCCGCCGAGATCGGCGATGATCCGCGGCATGGCGGTTGCTACAACCGTCTGGTCAAGCGAGGCCAGGAACATCGCCAGCATCACGCCAAACATCGTGAGAACGATCTGACGTGTCGGAAGCTGGACGAATTCCTGCGCTACCGACTGATCGGCAGCACTGCCTGCCCCGGGAGTAGTCTGGCTACGAGGGTTGCCCCTCACGTCGCTGCCCTGAACCTTGGCATCACCTCGTTCGCGAACAGCCTGAGACTCGCCTCGTTGTCCTCCCACGACATCGGCCCCACCCTGAACTGCAGGATCAGACCACCGATGCCAATTCCCTGCAGCCGCTCGATGCGCTTGGCCACAGTGTCGGGCGAGCCGAATATCATGCTGTTTTCGACCCTGAACCTCGGGTCAGCAAGGCCCGTGCTGACCGACGACATCTCCTCGGCCGTGTTGAGCTTGAGCCGGGTCTCATTGATATGCGTTCTGCCTGCCACGTGTACCCGCGTTGCGACCCGTTCGGCGTCGGCATCGTTTTCAGCGACGTACATATTGCGCCAGATCCAGGAGTTCTCCATGGCCCATTTCACATGGGCCTCGTCGTATCCACTGTCGCGCATGGAGTCCTGGTACACGCTGAACCGTCTCTCGGTCTCGTCATCCGGCTGGACCACGAGCATTAGGGGACGACCCTGTTTGCCCATCTCGACCATCGAACCTTCGGTCGCCACCGCGCGGATCATCGGAGGGTGAGGATTCTGGTACACCTTCGGCCTGAGCACAGGCAGATCGATGTCGAAGTACTCGCCCTTGTGACGGTAGTTCTCCGTCGTCCAAGCCTTGGGCAGGATATCTTCCGACTCCAGGAGGCGTCCCTGCGCTTCAGAGAACGGGATGCCGTAGCTTCTGTATTCGTAGAAGTTGTAGGCGGTCCCCCGGCCGATACCAAGGATGATCCGCCCATTGCTGATGTTGTCTATCAGCGCGATCTCCTCGGCCAGTCTGATCGGATGATGCAGCGCCATCTGCACAGCCGCGAACCCGATCTGCACACGCCGGGTGCGCGCCGCCACCGCAGCCGCAAAAGTCACCGGATCGACATACGCGCACGCACCATCGATGTGATGCTCCCCCAGCCATACGGCATCGAACCCGAGCTCCTCGGTCAGCTCCGCCTCACGCAGCGCGTCGGTAACTGCGTCGTAGTCCGAGTCTGGAGTTGGGGAGTGCGGGAATAGAAAGTTACTGAATTTCATATGACCTCTTCCGTTTCAGGCTGACTTACATTTCGCTGATGTCTCAGGAAGGCTCTGGCCAGCCGCAGTTCCCCATATTCGAAGTCGTCGCCAAGATGGTCCTTGACCGGTTTCAGCGGGGCGTCGCCCAGTATCTCAAATGCTGATCTGATCTCTTCTATTCTGGCCTCGTCAGGCAGATATGGACTCGGATCAGAAATTGTGCCGGTCTCGATGAGCTCCGCAAGATGGCCCTCGATGGTAACTGGTGAGAGTTCCCTGAGCTCTGCAATCAATGTAAGCGAATGACCTTGTCTTGCCAACTCCCGCGTCTGGGACAGCGTGTCACTACCTGTAGCTCTCTTACGCTTGCCGGATGTAGGTCTGGCCCTGGCAATTGGGACTTCCTTCAGCCCATTGTCCGCCGCGTGACTGCGTATGACCTCCAGGAACTCTGGCCCAAAGTCCTGCATCTTCTTTTGGCCAACACCGCTGATTTTCAAGAAGCTGTCCACGCTGTGCGGGTAGTAGTGGGCCATCTCCCTCAACGGCGCGTCGCCGAATATAACGTATGGAGGCACACCCAACTCAGCCGACAGCCGGGTCCTGATCTTCCGCAGCTTCTCGAAGAGGACTTGGTCGTACTCCAGGTCGACCGTCTGACGCAACGGTCTGTCCGAGTGACTATTCAGTGTTGGAAGGCGGATCTCTTCACGACTCCTGAGAAACTCACGCCCCTCGGGAGTCACGGACAACGTCGGGTACTCGCCTCCCAGGTCGAGCAGACCACGGCTTACCAGCATGGTCATCAGCTCCCTCAGCGCGGATACAGAGTAGTCGTCCACAATCCCGAACACTGACAGGCTGTCGTGCCCAAGCTCCTCGACTCGTTTAATGCTCGCCCCCCTCAGCACCTGGGCTATGTAGGTAGACCCGAAGCGCTCCCCCGTACGGATCACTGCCGAGAGTATCTTCTGGGAGATCACGGTCGCATCGAACGTGTCCGACAGGCAGTTGTCGCAGTTTGCACAGTTCGCTTGATTGGGACTCTCACCGAAATGCCTTAGTAGAATGGCACGCCTGCAGGATGTCTGCTGACAGTACGATACGACCGCGTTCAGCTGCTGCTCGGCGACCATTCGCTGCGTCTCATCCGCAATCCGGTCTATGAGATACCTTTCGCGCTCTCGCTCGCGATGTCCATAGAACAGGATACATTCAGCCTCGAGGCCATCCCGTCCCGCGCGTCCGGACTCCTGGTAGTACCTCTCTATCGAGCGAGGCGTCTCATAGTGCATGACCATCCGCACATCCGGCTTATCTATGCCCATACCGAATGCGACCGTTGCTACGATCACTCGCGCCTCGTCCCTGACGAATCGCTCCTGGTTTCTCGCCCGGACATCGTCGTCGAGTCCCGCGTGGTAGGGCAGTGCGCTGATGCCGTCCTCGGTCAGGTCAGCGACCATGCTTTCCGTACCCGAGCGAGAGCTTCGATACACGATTGCACTGGAGTCCGGGTTGTCCCTGAGCCAACCGACTAGAACGTCATACCGATCGCTGTTCGGCAGCACACTGTACCGCAGATTAGGACGATCGAAGCTCGCCACGAACCGCGCCGGATCGCGCAGCCCAAGCTGGGTCTCGATGTCCTCCCGGACCTGCTCAGTAGCCGTCGCAGTCAGCGCTATGAACGGTGAGTCTTCACTCAGGTGTCTCAGCACACGCAGGTTGCGATAGTCCGGCCTGAACTCGTGCCCCCACTCAGATATGCAGTGCGCCTCATCCACGGCGATCAGGCTGATATCTATCGCGTTCAAGAATTGCTGGAAACCCGGTTGAACGATGCGCTCCGGCGCCACGTACAGCAGCCTGGTCTCACCGTGGAACGCCGACTTCTGGACCCTGATCTGCTCATCCCTTGGCTGAGTGCTGTTCAGGAAGTCTGCCGGCACCCCGTTTCGCTTGAGCGCGTCCACCTGGTCCTTCATAAGCGCAATCAATGGAGAGACCACCAGGGTCACGCCCGGAAGCGCGAGCGCCGGAAGTTGGTAGCACAGCGACTTGCCCCCGCCGGTGGGCATCAGAACGACAGCGTCACGACCGCCCATCACCTCGTCAATGACATCTTCCTGGAGCGGGCGGAACTCGTCGAAGCCGAAGTATCTCTTGAGCAGAACCTGCGCTGAGCCTGTCGAAGCGTTCCTCACCAAGCCATTATAGACGACGAATTCCCGCCGAAACCCTGTGATCTAAGGGGCAATTGCCCGCTCTCCCTTGATTGGCTGACAGGGGTATGTAAAAGGTACACAGATAGGTATGAGTACCACCAACAGACCCCCTCTCCCTGGGGAGAGGGTTGGGGTGAGGGTGAAAAGGTCCTAATTCCGACCCACTCGTCGTTAACCCATACTCCCATGGATCCCGGGTCTCACTCCTCACTCCCCGAAAACCGTCTCAGCCGCCAGCCTGTCGTAGGCCTGCTCAGTAAGCGTGGTGAAGTGGGATACGTGCTCCACCCGCAGCGACAGATCATTCTTGAGGTTCAACATCGAGTAGGTCGCGTTGTAGAACTCCATGGCCGACTCTATCGGGTACTGCCTGCGCCAGCCCTCAGACCACGGACCGGGAGGATCGGTCGCGACTTCCATCCTGGCGAACTCGGTCTCGACGAAGCGCCGGGCGATCTCGTACATCGCATCGACCACGTCGTCCGGTGTGTACCCCTCGAGTCCCCTGTTCTTGAAGAGGACTATCTGGTACAGCAGCATCCACCAGAACAGCACGACGAGCACAGGATCACTCACACGCTTGGAGTGTTTCTTTAGTCCCCAGTCCAGCCGTCGGTCATTGTTCTTCACCAGCAGTTGCTGCAGCGTCTGACCGGAGGCGTCGCAGAGCATGTTCCACAGCCTCGCTCTGGACTCATCGAGGCCGTCCGCCTCAGCCCTCGAACGGGCGACACCGACTACGCCCTCAATGGACTGTCCCAGCGCCCGTCGCCTCTGCCCCGGCATAAACAAGTCTGCTATTCCCATACGTCAAACCTGCAACTCAGCCAACTGCCCCCTCCCCCTAGAGATTTGCGGGGGTATCCGACTGAAGCCTGTAGCCTTTGACCTCAATCAACGCCCCCTCTCCCTCGAGACTTGCGGGGGTATCCGACTGAAGCCAGTAGCCTTTGACCTCAATCAACGCCCCCTCTCCCTGGGGAGAGGGTTGGGGTGAGGGGGAAAGTCGCGACTCCACACCTCATGTCACGCTTAATGGACAAAAGCACCCCCCAGCCCTTGTCCCCACTCCTCTTATCCTAATCATCCTTCGCAGCAAAATACCCCTCGACATACCCAAGCTGCACCGCCCGCACCAGCGCCGGAGCAATGGCCTGCGGAATCACAGACCCAAGCCCGCCCGAGCTCGCCGCCAGCCGCCCCAGGTTTTCCGTAGCCAGGTTCGCGACCACCGCCACGAACGGCTGAATCCAGTCAGGCGTGTACTGGTCCGCGCCCGAGTTCGGCCTCGACTCCTCCGCAAATATCAGCGCGTCCACAGCGCCATCGTCACCGTGCCTATCCGCAAGCATGGCCAGCGCATTCTCATAGTCCATCTCGAACTGCTGAAACGAAAGCTCAGGGTTCGTCACCGCATACCTCTATGTCCAAATTATGGCGCGAAGAATACCAGACTGTGGTATACCTGTACACGACCACATCACCCCAACCCACCAAAGGCAAGAAACCATGACAACAGTGATCGACAGCCCCCTCTCCACGCTGCTCCCTATCGCAGGCTGGGACCCCGCACTCGCCTCCGAAGTTGAGATACACGGCGGTGCAGACCCCATTCTGCCGACGCCGTTCCGAATCAGCGAGACATCTGCAGCGAGCCTTGCGGCAGTAGGACTTGCTGCCTCCGACCTCTGGGAGCTCCGCACCGGACGCGCCCAGCAGGTCAGCGTCGACACCCGTCACGCCACGGCCTCCCTGCGCAGCAGCAAGTACATGACAATGGACGGCAAACCCGCAGGCGCAGAGCGCCATCCGATCATGGGCGTATACCCAGCCAGGAACGGACGCTGGAGCTACCTGCACTGCAACTTCCCCAACCACCGTGATGCGGCCCTGAAGGTTCTGGGTGTCGAGGAAGAGGACGGAGAGGCAGTCCGCCGAGCCGTGGCCAACTGGGACGCCCTCGAACTGGAGGAGGCGATCATCGCAGCAAACGGCGCCGGCGGAATGGTGCGCTCCATGGCCGAGTGGGCCAAGCACCCGCAGGCCGCTGCCGTCGCGTCTCTCCCGCTACTTGAGATTACGAAGATCGCCGACAGCCCACCGGAGGCCTTGCCCGAAGGCTCCAGGCCGCTGTCAGGAGTACGCGTACTGGACCTCACCCGCGTGCTGGCCGGCCCGACCTGCGCACGCACTCTAGCCGAGCACGGCGCGGACGTGATGAAGATCACCGCTCCACATCTGCCCAGCATCGGTGCCCAGGAGTACGACACCGGACACGGCAAGCTCTCAGCACACCTCGACCTCCGCAATGACGCCGATATGGAGACCATGCGCGAGCTCGTGAGCCAGGCCGACGTCTTCTCCCAGGGATACCGCCCCGGCACTCTCGCCAGTCGTAGCCTCTCACCCGAAGACCTGGCGGCGATTCGCCCGGGCATCGTGTACATAACCCTGTCGGCCTTTGGAAGGGTGGGGCCGTGGTCCCAGCGTCGAGGCTTCGACACCGTCGTGCAGACCGTCAGCGGCATTACCCACCGCCAGGGTGAGCTGTTCCCCGGTGCCGCGCCCGGACCCCAGTTCTATCCCGTATCTGCGATCGACTACATCACCGGCTATCTCATGGCCTTCGGAGCCATGGTCGCGCTGGCCAAGCGTGTCAGAGAAGGCGGAAGCTGGAAGGTGCAGATCTCACTAGCCCAGACCGGGCGCTGGCTCGTCGACCGGGGACAGGTGCCCGAATCTGAACTCCGCGACGTGCCCGATGACTTCACGCCCGAAGAGATAGCCCGCTGGTCGACGTCCACCGACGTCCCCGGAGGCCGCCTCGGACACCTCGCCCCCGTAGTGCATCTCTCCGAGACCCAGCCCTACTGGGCCCGCCCCTCAGTCCCCCTCGGCTACCACGCCCCCACATGGCCCGACCGCTCAACCTAGAATTCCCGGACAACGGCCCCCTCTCCCTTGACGGGAGAGGGCTGGGGTGAGGGTGAAGACACCCCTCTCAACTCCCTCAGGGCTGGGATGGGTACGTAGACCGACGCTTCGTTCGTCCTGAGCTTGTCGAAGGGAGCCTGTCGAAGGACACCCCAGCCAACGGCCCCCTCTCCTGGGGGAGAGGGCTGGGGTGAGGGCGAAAATTACGCATACCTACCTCCTCACCTCGCTAAACGGAGTGTGGGTTCTACCTTCCATTTGGTGTAGGAGCACTGCCCCCTCACCTATACACCTCCAGCACAAGCCCCTTCGGCCGCCCCCCATTCAACACCGTCTGGTCCTGAGAACATGCCGTCACCACAACCACCAGGTCCTCCAACGCCCTGAGGAGAACGTGGTCTCCGGGCATCGCGAGTGACGCTCCTGTCTCGCGCCTTCCCTCGAGATCGGCGATTGGCGTGTTCTGAAACAGGTTGATGGGATCTGGATATCCCGGCGGAGAACACCCCAGTTGCTCCAGAGCGGCGTTGAGGTTGTCCCTGCAGTTGCGATGCCCCTCGATTCCGAAGTCTTCGAGGTATCGAAGCCGGTCGCACGTGGGCGCCAGCAGATCGTGAACGCCAACTGCATCCTCTTCCAGCATAAAGAGCGCCCTGCGGGCGACGCTGTAGAGCGGTCTGCCGACCACCAGGTTGAACTTGTCGAGGATGCTTCTGGTCTGGCTCGGCGACAGCGTATCTGCGAGATCGTCCTGGACGAAGGCGAACAGGTCCCCGACCTGCGCTCCTTCCGGCGCGATGACTCTCAGCCTCTGGTCACGTTGAAGGAAGACTCCTCGCCCCGACATGGCGGGAATGCGTACCCGTTCGATCAGCCTGTCGCTCATGTTTCCTCCTGTCCCTGCCTCGTACCCATTGAAAGCTGTGCCTAATGGCAGGTGTCTCCCTCCGGAGTATAAGCCCTCCCTCCCCCTGAGAGGTGTAGGTGAATCGACAATTCGTTCGCCCTGAGCTTGTCGAAGGGAGCCTGTCGAAGGACACTGCCTGCCAACGGCCCCCTCTCCCTTGACGGGTCGCAGATGCGCCTTGGCGGTTAGGGTGAGCAGACAGACAATACCAGCCAACGGCCCCCTCTCCTGGGGGAGAGGGTTGGAGCCTGCCCCGTACTCGATACGGGGGTGAGGGCGAAAACACTGCCCACCAAACAGACACACCCCCCAGCAGCCCCACCCATCTGCTATTCTTTTGCGAAATTAAACTCGGCGGTATTTAACGTGGACCTCACACAGCACATCAGAGACATCCCTGACTTTCCCACTCCAGGCATACTCTTCCGCGACATCACCCCTCTGCTTCACTACCCACCGGCATTTCGATTCGCCGTCGACCGGATGGCCGAGAGATTCGCAGACGCCAGCCCTGACGTCATCGTAGGGATCGAGGCGAGAGGCTTTCTGTTCGCGTCCCCGTTGGCCTACAAACTCGGCATCCCGCTGGTCCCCGCGCGCAAGCCGGGCAAACTGCCCTACGAGACCACCACCGTCAGCTACGAGCTCGAGTACGGCACCGACTCCATCGAGGTCCACGTGGACGCGATTCTCCCCGGCCAGCAGGTGTTGATAGTCGATGACCTGATAGCCACTGGCGGAACCCTGGCAGCCACCGTAGAGCTCATCGAACGCACAGGCGGCAAAGTGGCGGGCATTGGAGTCGTAGTCGAACTGTCCGACCTCAATGGCCGTGACCACCTGAACGGCTACAATATCGAGTCCCTGCTCACCTACTGACTCCCCCAGTTATTGGAGCGCGGGCGTCCCGCCCGCCCGTCCCGTAGGGGCAGGTTTCAAACCTGCCCCTACATCGATTGCCTGCCCATTTGACACACCCCACCTACTCTGAGACGATGAAATTACATCACCCGCTCAGGATGCCTTTCGCCTCAGGGGCAGAGAGTCGATAGCCTGATCTACCATGCTCTACCGCTCACCCTCAGCTATCGTTACCCACTTCCTGGAAGAGGTTGACCTCTTCCAGGGCCTTTCGATGCGACACCTGGAGCGCGTCGCCGCACTCTGCGAAGACCTCGACTTCAAGGAAGGAGACTATCTTGGACACCAGGACGAGCCCGGCGACAGGCTCTACCTGGTCCGCACTGGCGAGGTGACCGCGATAACCGGCGCAAGGGAGCAGTCGCTCGTCGTCAGGACGGTAAGAGTACACGAGGCGTTCCCGGTGGCGATCTTCTTCAATCCCCCGGTCCAGGTCACCACTGCGCGCGCCGCCACCGACGGCTCCGCATTCGTCATCCCGCGCGTCAGGCTGATGGAGTTGTGTCAGCTCGAGCCGAGGATCGGCCTCCACGTCTTCAGCGCCGCCTGCGGCATTCTTGCCAGCAGGTATCGATACACCCTGGACAGGCTGGCAGAAGTCGTCTCTGGCGTCGACATTTCCACTACGGCAGGCGGTGGAGAAGTCTAGCACGCCCTCCTCTTGGTTATGGTGTCGCTACGCTTGACAACCTTTGACCAATACCATATGTTGACGCCCAATCGAACGAAGCTTTTCTAATTGGATTTACGCTTCTCAGATCTCCCTCGGCAATACTGCAATAGCCGGTGGGATTTGTGTTTTGTCACCAGGTTAATTGGCTACTAATCTGGCGGAAGGGGGGCCAAATGCCCAAGCTGCTGGAGGTAAATAATCTCTCCACGTACTTCTTCACTCAGGACGGCATCGTAAAGGCCGTCGACGACATCAGTTACGAACTCGAAGAGGGTGAAGTCCTCGGCGTGGTTGGCGAGAGCGGTTGTGGTAAGAGCGTCCACGCCCTCTCAATCATGCGTCTGGTGCCTACGCCTCCGGGCCGCACCGTTGCTGGCGAGGTCGTCTTCGAAGGTGAAAACCTCCTGGATATGGACGACGCCGAGATGCGCAACATCAGGGGCAACCGCATCGCAATGGTATTCCAGGAGCCGATGACGTCCCTGAACCCGGTGCTCACCATCGGCCGACAGCTCACCGAGACTCTCGAGCTTCACCAGGGCATGTCCGGCCAGCAGGCCAGGAACAGGGCTGCTGAGCTTCTCCAGACGGTAGGAATACCTGATGCCGCGCGCAGACTGGTTGACTACCCTCACCAGTTCAGCGGCGGCATGAGGCAGCGCGTCATGATAGCCATGGCTCTGAGCTGCAACCCGAGACTGATCATCGCTGACGAGCCGACGACCGCCTTGGACGTGACTATCCAGGCCCAGATCCTGGAGCTCATGCAGGAGCTCGCACGCGACTTCGGTACGGCCATGATTATCATCACGCACAACCTCGGCGTGGTGGCCCGCTACGCGGACAACGTCAACGTCATGTATGCGGGCAGGATTATCGAGACTGGCTCCGCTCAGGAGATCTACCACAACCCGAAGCATCCCTACACACTGGCGCTGCTGAACTCAGTGCCGCGTCTGGATGCGAACGAGAGGATCAGGCTCGATGCGATTGAGGGACTGCCCCCCGACTTGGTCAACCTGCCGGAGGGATGCTCCTTCGCCCCCCGATGCAAATATGTGTTTGAACAGTGTATGGACGAGACTCCATACTTAACTGAGGCCGCGCAGGACCATAATTCAGCCTGCTGGAGACACAAAGAACTGCAGCAGATCGCTGGATTTGCGACCTGATAGGCGAGGTAGAAGAGTACGATGACGACTGAGATGGCGACCAACGGCTCCAGCACAAATGGCGATGCCCCCCTGCTGGAAGTGAAGAACCTGAAGATGTACTTCCCCGTTACCTCGGGGATCATCTTCCAGCGCAAGGTTGCGGATGTGAAGGCGGTCGACGACGTCTCCTTCACCATCAACGAGGGAGAGACCCTCGGCCTTGTCGGCGAGAGCGGTTGCGGCAAGACCACCACCGGGAGGGCCATTCTCCAGCTCTATAAGCCGACCGACGGCGACGTGGTGTTCGAGGGGACCCGACTCAACGACCTCGATGGCGGCAGCATGAGGGCCATGCGCAGGAAGATGCAGATCATCTTCCAGGACCCATACGGCTCTCTGAACCCCCGCATGACATGCGGCGACATCGTCGGCGAGCCGCTTATCGTCCACAAGCTCACGTCCTCCAAGGGCGAGTACAGGGACAGGGTCGCCGAGCTTCTGCAGGTAGTGGGCCTGAACCCCTACATGGCAGACAGGTACCCTCACGAGTTCAGCGGCGGCCAGCGCCAGCGTATCGGAATCGCCCGCGCCCTCGCGGTCAACCCGACCTTCATCGTTTGCGACGAGCCGGTATCCGCGCTGGACGTGTCCATTCAGGCACAGGTCATCAACCTGCTCGAAGACCTTCAGCAGCAGTTCGGACTCACCTACCTGTTCATCGCGCACGACCTCTCGGTCGTCCGGCACATCTCTGACCGTGTCGCGGTCATGTACCTCGGCCACATCGTCGAGATCGCCGACCGCAACGAGTTGTACGAGAACCCGCTGCACCCATACACTCGCGCGCTCCTCTCGGCAGTGCCGATTCCAGACCCAATGATCGAGGCTCAGAGAGAGCGGATCATCCTGACCGGCGACGTTCCAAGCCCGATCGCGCCGCCCTCAGGCTGCGTGTTCCATACACGCTGCCCGGTCATGGTTGAAGACTGCCAGCTTGAGGTGCCCGATCTCCGCGAGGTGTCACCAGGTCACTGGGTCGCCTGCATCCAGGTAGAAGGCTGGGAGACCGCCCCCAGCGTCGTCTAAAGGCTAGCCTCTCACTGAAACTCAAATGAGAAGGGGGTTGGCATTTACGACCCTTAGCCTTGAACCTAAGAGAACTCACCTCCTCGCCCTCAGGGCTGTCAGGAGTATGTGGACCAACAATTCGTTCGCCCTGAGCTTGTCGAAGGACATCCCCATCCCCTGGATTCCGGCCTTCACCGGAATGACGGTTTGCGAATACTGACCCCCTCTCCCTCAGGGTGAGGGTGAAACCACAGCCTGACGGATCTTTGCCGCCACCCTGAGCCCACGCGTCAACTACCAGCCCGCCGCAACCTCTCCATCTCCACCGCGAACCACAACGCCAGGTTCCCTGTCCTGTCATCCTGATCGTACTCCGCCGCGCGATCTATGTAGAACCGCCGGTCGTCCACCGCACCCGTCCCCGTGCACCCGTCCACCACAGACCCGTCGATCCCTATCCGCTCTGACGCCGCTCTCCACAGGCTGTCGACGAAGCCGCGATATGAGTCGTCCAGCCATCCGATCCTGAGGCCCCTGGCTACCGCGTAGCCGGTCATGCACACCGCGGTCAACTCCTGGTACGTGCCCGCAAAGTCCAGCAGCTGAGAAAACATACCTGAAGGCCGCTGAAGACCGCGCAGCGCGTCAAGATGGCGCGTGTGCATGTCGATCAGCCTGCCTCGCCCCGGATGCGACTCCGGCAGCCGCGTCAGCGTCTCGGCGTACCCAAGCGCAGCGAATCCGTTCCCACGACCCCAATAGTACGGCACCGACCGGCAGTGCATGAACAGCCCGTCGTCCTGCTGGATTTCCGCATTCAGCAGGAACTCAGCCTGTATGTCCATGTAGCTGGCGTCGCCGGTGAGTCCGAACGCCCTGCCCATCAGCGCGCCGGAGAAGAAGAAGTCCTCCGTGCGATAGTCAGGATCACATGGCGGAGGAGGTACGCCGGGATCGTTCCCACGATACAGGTCCGCTATCTCGAGCAGCAGGTCCCGGTGTCGCTCGTCACCCGTTATCGCGAACATCTCATCACACCACACCAGTCCCGCATGGTTCGCGCCGCCGTCCGATTCGCCGAACCAGGGCTTCGACCCGGACGTGTAAGGCTCAACCAGCGAGGCGACGCCCTGTGCGTATTCTTCGGCTTCCCCCGTCAGCTCACCGTACCTGAGACGTCCGCTGATAGAGACCCCCTTCGTGTAGATCACCGGATCGAAAGTGTCCCCATAGCGCTCTACCAGGGAGGCAGCCACGTCCAGAGGCGACCGGCCCCTGCGGTTGGCAAGCTCCGATCGCGCCTGCGACACCGTTGGACCTCCCACGCCGTCCAATGCGCCCCGCAGCTTCTGCAACTCAGCCGAGACGTCATCCACCGGCGCGGTGAGCCTGATACCCGGCACCTGTCCAAGATCGTTTGGCGTACCGCGAGACAACGCCGACAGCAGGCTGGCGTCTTCAGGCATGCGTTGAGCGCCAAGCGCATCCGCCACTGCAGACGACACTCCCGCGCACTCCCACGCAACGCTGTCTCCGGCGCGTACCTCGACGACGTAGTCCGGCGCCATGAAGCCGATGTACCTCCACAGGTACCGCGCCTCAGGGTCAGTCTCGTGGTTGAAGTAGCCGCCCTCAGGCGGATAGCCGTTAGAGGGATCACCGCCCGATCCGTTGCCTGGACCCACTCCGAGTTCCAGACCATCGGGATTCGCACACGGAATCGCGCTAAGCGCCACCCGGTTCCTGAGTACCCGGCTCGACGCATACGCGCGCAGCGCCGATACAGCGGCGTCCGCGTCCTCTGACGTCCCCGACAGCGTCCCAACGAGAAGAACACGGTGACGGTCCGAGTCATCCAGGTAGGCATCCCTCTGCACAAGCGAGACGATCTGCGTGTCACGCCGGGTGACCCCGCACCCATCCCTCGTCCACGGCACCCCAGACTCAGCAACCACCACGTCGACCTGTTCAGCAAATGACGATGTCAAGTTCCTCTCCTATCCGACTTGGTCTTCATCCAACTGCCCCTCTCCCTAGGGGCCAACAACCGTCTTTGGGACTCTCATGATTGAATCTCAACCAACTGACCCCTCTTTATCGGGGCCACAACTGTATCAGGGACTCTCATGACTGAACCTCAACCAACTGCCCCCTCTCCCTTGACGGGAGAGGGTTGGGGTGAGGGTGAAAACCACAACAACAACCTATCTCAGCTTGCTCCATACAGAATTTCTCAGTAAGAACCCCCACTCCCAAACCTCTCCGGCCGATAAGGCTCCAAAAT
This sequence comes from Dehalococcoidia bacterium, assembly GCA_021295915.1. NCBI lineage: Bacteria > Bacillati > Chloroflexota > Dehalococcoidia > Dehalococcoidia bacterium. The sequence goes on along the minus strand of JAGWBK010000013.1, from coordinate 86,584 downwards.
ATCCACCCTCGCCCCATCCAGTATCTCCATCGTCGCCAGCTCGCCAACCAGCGGACCCAACGTAATCCCACTGTGCATCAGTGCAACGTACATGTTGGCCACGGCCTCCGTATACCCGAGCACCGGCAGCCCGTCCACCGGCATCGGCCTGTACCCGACAGGCACCGGAACCGGCGTGGCCGACTTCAACTCAGGCAGATATGTCGACGCCCGCGCCAGTATCCGGGCAGCGTGCTCAGGCGAGTCGTCACGCGCAAGACTCTCCTGCGTGCCCTCACCCATCAGCACGACACCGTTGGTCCCCTGCCGGACGTGTACCTCAAGGCCTTCGTTGCCGACAGGAGGTCCATACAGCGCGGCGACGTTCCTGAGCACCGGCGAAATCGGGTTGGTGCTCACAACCACACCGGGGCTTTCATCCTGCGGGATGTGTACCCCGGCCATCGCCGCCAGCTCCGTCGTCCCAACACCCGCTGCCAGCACGACCGCGTCGCACTCCACGGATTCGCTGGAAGTCAGGACCGATGCCACGCGCCCGGCCTGCATGTCCAACCCGGTCACCTGGCAGTTGGAGACGACCCTGCCGCCCATCTCCTTCACCCGACGAGCGCAGGTCTGCGCGGCAAGCGTGCCCGGCACATGTCCGTCGTTGTCGCTGATCGCCGCAGCCTTCACCGGACCCGGATTGAGCCCCGGCTCCAGCCGCATCATCTCGGCCTCGTCGATCATCCTTGCCACGTAGCCCCACGACTGTAGCCTCGCTACGTTCTGCTTCAGGGATTCGGCATCCTCGTCTGTAGCCGTCCACGTGAGCTGCCCACCCCAGCGCAGCCCTATGTCCGCGTCGAGCAGACGCGCAAACCGGTCCCACGTGTCGAGCGACCGCCGGTTCAAGCCACCGTAGCCCCTCGGCTCCTTGCCGAAGCCATTGATCCACGCGAACGAGTGACTTGTGGCCCCCATTCCCGGTTCGCCAGAGTCGATCAGCGTCACCTCCGCGCCCCATCGGGCGAGGTAGAAGGCGATCGCCCCGCCCACGATTCCGGCTCCAACCACCGCTACACGCATACTGCCGAGACCTCCTGAGTTTCCGGCCACAGTTTACCCCAATGAAACTACATAAGTCCCCGCCGCGCACTCCAGGAGGGGACCGACAGGGGTAGGCGTCTCGCATATCGTCGTTCCGGCGGAGCCCGGAACCCAGAGTGCGGGACCCAACGTCGCATTAGCAGCGAGTGGGGCAGGGGGCCCTCACTCCTCTCAACTCACCCCTGCAACGCCGGAGGATGCGCCCCGAACGCCCCTATACACGAGTGATATAATCCGCCCAACTTTCAAAGAAGAGGTACACGCAATGATCTCCATCTTCGTAACGATTCGCATCAAGGACGGCTACGCCGACGAGTTCAGAGAGGCCAGCTTCGGCGACGCCCAGGGATCGGTCCGAGACGAACCCGGTTGCTTCCGCTTCGACATCCTACAGAACGACGAGGACGCCAACCTCTTCCACCTGTACGAGGTCTACGCCGACTCCGCCGCCCTGGACGCCCACCGCGAGGCTCCTCACTACAAGAAGTGGCGCTCCTCCGTTGAGCACATGTTCGACGGCGATATCCAGCGCGTCGCAATGACCACAATCTTCCCATCCGACGACGGCTGGCGCGCCCAGAAGCCCCACCTCCTCAACTGGTAGGGATCAGCCCCATCTCCATGACGGCTGACAGACGTACGCTGCTATAGCTTGTGTCCTTGAAACTCACTCATCTACCCCCTTCTCCCTAAGGGCTTACAGGGGTATGTAGAGGTACACAGATAGCCATGAGTACCATCAACAAACCCCCTCTCCCTCAGGGAGAGGGCTGGGGTGAGGGTGAAAAGCTCGCTTGCAAACCACAACGCCGACCCATCACCCGTCATTCCCACGAAAGCGGGAACCCAGAGGCATACCCCACACCTCGTTTAGGGGTGACTCGTCGCTCGGCCATCCAACAGACCCCCTCTCCTTTGACGGGAGAGGGCTGGGGTGAGGGTGAAACCACACCCCCTACGTCCTCCCGAACTCCCGATCCAACTGCCCCGAACTCATGTGGATCATCGTCGGACGCCCATGCGGGCAGCTATTCGGCTGAGCGCACGCCTCAAGCTGTCGCACCAGCTCCTGCATCTCCTCGTGCGTCATCACCTTGCCGGCGCGTATCGCCCCATGACAGGCGATCGAGTACGCAGCCCGCTCCTCCCACGTCTCGAATCCGCCCCCGTCTTCCATGAGGTCTAGCACGTCGGTCAGCGCAGTCTGGTGGTCCATGTCGACCAGCAGCGCCGGAACGGCCCTGACTACCACCGACGTCCCTCCGAACGGTTCAAGCACGAACCCCATCCCCGAGATAACATCGGACTGCGATGTGACTAGCTCGAACGCAACGTCGTCCAGTTCGACGACCGTCGGCTCAAGCAGGCTCTGGACGTCAGGCGAACCCTCGGCAGCCCGAGCCACCGTGCGTTCGAACATCACTCGCTCGTGCGCCGCGTGTTGATCGATGAGGTACATACCGTCAGGCCCTTCGGCGACCACGTACGTGTTCTGCACTTGCCCGAGCACTCGCAGGATGGGCAGCGTGTCTCGCGGCGTGGAGGGCGAAGGCGGAGCCTGTTCGGCCTCCGGCGGATCTATGATGTTGTGATACTGCTCGACTACGTCCCCTCGCCGGGACGGCAGAATGCCATGCGATTCGGGCGAGGCGAACGGCACTGTCGGCCAGAACGCCGAAGGACTCGGCATCTGCGCCCTGTGACCGCCGCCGTGGCCCGGCTGTGTGACCGCCCTGTGGCTGACCTCGGGTATCGGTGCGTGCTCCCCGAGCGTCCTGCGGACGGCCCGCTGTACCGCGCTGAACACGCTGTTCTCTCGCCTGAACCGTATCTCGGCCTTCGCGGGATGCGCGTTTACGTCCACTTCCTGGAACGGCACGCTGACGCTGAGCACAGCCACCGGGTATCTGCGTTCGGCCATGAACCCGTGGTACGCCTGCTCGATCGCGTACGAGAGCGACCGGTTTCTCACCCACCGCCTGTTCGCGAACAGGCTGATGTAGTTGCGGTTGGCCCGGTCCAGTGACGGCGGCCCGATCAGCCCGCTGACCTCGATGGTCGCCTCTTCGGACTCTTCGGAGGCGATCTCCAGCATGACCTCGGCGACCTGCCGGCCGTGTACCGCCGACACCGCGTCCCGTAACTCGCCGCTTCCAGGGCTGGAGAATGACCGCCCACGGTCTGGACTCAGCTCGAAGCCGACCTCTGGATACGCCATCGCGTAGTGAGCGACGACCCTGTGAATCCGCGTCTGCTCTGCGTTGGTCGAACTCAGAAACCTGCGGCGCGCGGGCAGGTTGCGGAATAGCTGCCTGACGGTGATCGTCGTGCCGTGCGGAGCGCCCGTCGGCCCGACCGACACGACCTCGCCATTGTCGATCTCTATGCGGGTGCCACTGTCGGAGTCTGGGGTCCGCGTGCGCAGTTCGACGCGAGCGACCGATGCGATGCTCGGCAGCGCCTCTCCGCGAAAGCCGAGAGTGGACACTGCATCCAGGTCTTCAGCGATCTCCAGCTTGCTGGTCGCGAACCGCTGGAAAGCCAGCTCTACTTGGTCTGCACGAATACCCGAGCCGTCGTCGGTGAGTCGAATGTACTCGATACCACCGCCGCGGATCTCTATCCGGATCCTCGACGCGTCCGCGTCCAGCGCGTTCTCGACCAGCTCCTTGACCGCCGAGGCGGGCCGCTCGATGACCTCTCCAGCCGCGATCTTCGACGAAACTTCAGGTCTGAGGAGCTGGATGGGCATGGCCCTAGCCCGGTCGCTGGCTGCGAGCGGCCCTGTATCCCACCTTGTCGGACCCGCCCGTGGTCACAAAGTCGCTGATTATGGTGTAGATGTGGTCCATCTCATCGTCAGAAGCAGACTTGAAGAAGTACGGCTTCGCAAGCACGCCGCCGAACGTGTCCACGATTTCCGGGTAGTCGTCGATGACGAAGTCCGGCCAGTGCGGCACCCTCAGTAGTTTCAGGCCGTTCACGAAATCGTAGATCGGCTTCTTGTAGATGCCCGACACGAGGTCCTGGAGTTCGTGTCGTTCGACGTCCGCGTTCCTGAGGCCCACTCCGGACCAGATGAACACCTCGTGCCCGTCCTCGACCAGCCGCTCGAAGGTCTGCCTGGTGCCTGGCCGCAGACTGCCGTCCACGGCCAGTATCGTGTAGTCGACGTCAAAGAATATCTTGATGCTCAAACTGTCTCTCTTCTCAGCCAAGCTGGAGGGCTATGTACTTCCCCTCTCCCTCAGTGTTGTGGAGGGTACGTAAGGGTAAACGAACAAGTGTGATTTCTGGTCAACAGACTCCCTCTCCCTCAGGGAGAGGGTTGGGGTGAGGGTGAGAAGATCTTGTTACCAAGCTACTGCGCTCTACTCATATCCTCTTCCGCCGGTAACACGAAGAGTTTCCTAGTTGCTGGTTGCCCACGAGAGGCCATTGAGTACCAGCTTCTGGAACTCAGGCGTCTCGAAGCTGAGCCCGTTGTGCCCAAGCAGCGTCACGAACACCTTGCCGCTTCCGTACTTCCGAGTCCATCCGAGCGGGAACGTACCGGCAGGCATGTGGACGGCATCCTGACCGCCCCAGGCATAGGTGCCCTCCTCAGAGGTGCCGGACATGAAGACGTTGTTGCCTTCCTGGTAGTCGACGCCCATGTACAGCTCGTCGTTGGTCTCGAAGTCAGATATGCCGGACACTCCGGCGTGTTCGGGCTGAGTGATGTTGACAGTGAACTTGCCGTACGGCGGATGGAAGCTGGTGCCCATCACCCAACCGCCACCGGTGATCTCGTTGTACTCCTGCCAGGTCTCAGGCACGCAGCCTGAGATATGTATGCAGACGAACCCCTTGCCGGAGCTGATGAAGTTCTTCATCCCCGCCTGTTCGTCGTCCGACAGCGTCATCTCGCCCGCGCGCAGCGTATTGAACACCAGCGCATCGTAGCCGCTCATGCGGTCTGCATCACTGAGCACCGACGCGTCTTGGGTCACGGTTATCGTGTGCCCCGCCTCGATCAGGAACCGGGTCAATACCGGCGTGGACTCTTCATACGGATGTCTTCCACCTGAAAGTACGAGTAGCTCCATCTGTCATCTCCTTGTATAACGTCTAGTTATGTTGTGATATAGCCAAACCCACTGTCAACCAAGTCCCATCTTTCCGTAGTTCTACCACCCTGGTATGCGCCCCCACCCAGAGCTGGCTCACAGGGGTGTTTGAACCGAGAATTCGTTCGTCCTGAGCTTGTCGAAGGACACTCCCTAACCAACAGGCCCCCTCTCCCTCAGGGAGAGGGCCGGAGCCTGCCCCGTACTTGATACGGGGGTGAGGGTGAAAGTACGCATACACTCATCACAGATTGAACTGATCTCCTCCCCTACATGCCTAAACAGGATACCGCCACACCTCACCCTCCGGCGCCTCATCCGTCAGTGTGAACTGCGGCAGCGTCAGACCATCTTCCATGTCCATGAACACCACCCTCACGCGCTTGCCGATCGCCACGTTCTCCTCGGCCTCAGCGTTCATGCTCTCATCGACGAGATTGGCAGTGAGTCTCAGACCATCGCCTGGATTCGGCTGTCCTTTCTGCTCGTCCAGTTCGACCAGCACGATGGGGTAGGGCACCCAGTCCCTGAATCCCGGCAGCACGCTGTGAGCGATGATCTGGTAGCTGTAGATCGTCCCGCTGCCGATGACCTCGTGCCACTCCGAGCTCATCGATGAACACCACGGGCACGCCGCTCCCGGCTCCCCCCGCAGCAGGTCGCAGTCCAGGCACTTCTTCACGACCAGCCGATGCTCCTGCGCCGCCTCAAAGTAGCCGAAGTATTCCGAGTCCTGCTCCTGGATGACTAGGGGAAGCTCACGATAGTTATAGACAGCCACTATATCCCTCTCATGAAAGTACGTTAGTCCTCAGTCTGTCCTGTCGTGAGGGCTCTCACTCCTCTCTCCTCTCCACTCACTCCTCGAAACTGCACCTGGTGCAGTTCCCTCCCTCACTTCCTCATTATCAGAGCGCTTCCCGTAGCCGGGTTGGCCCAACCCATGTTCATCGTGATCTCGACGTTCGGCACGCGCCGGCACCCGCCCTCCGAGTATTCGAAAGTGTGGTTCCCGTTCTGCCAGTCCGGGCAGTAGTCATCGACCGTTCCCCGAAGCTGCCGGACGTTCTCGATGACCATGTTCATGCCGTGCGTATACCCCTCGCACAGGTGGCCGCCGCTGGTGTTGTTGGGCCGCCGTCCACCGAGGTCGGTGATCCCGGACGTCACGTAGTCCTTGCCCTCGCCCTTCTTGCAGAAGCCGTAGTCCTCGAACTGCAGCAGGCTGGTGTACGTGAACGCGTCGTAGCAGCCGGTCACGTCGATGTCGTCGTGCGTGAGGTCGGCGAGCTCAAACAGCCTTGGCCCCACGTAGTGCCCTGCTACCCTCGTGATCGGCGCATGCTGGTAGTGGAAGTCCCCGCCCGGCTTGGTGCCACGACCCTGGACCGCCCTGATGTAAGCTGGCGGATTCTTCATGTCCTTCGCCCGCTCCGCCGACGTTATGATGATGCACGTCGCGTTGTCGGTCTCCAGGCAGCAGTCCAGCAGGTGCGCGCACGGCCTAACGATCCATCGCGAGTTCATCACGTCGTCGACCGTGACCCTGTGTTTCATCAGCGCCTTTGGATTGTTGCTGGCGTGATTGCTGTGCGTCACCTTGATCGCAGCGAGGTCCTCGCTCTTCACGCCGTACTCCATCATGTGACGGGTGAACGAAAAGGCGAACGTCTGCACCGCGCTCGCCAGCCCGTACGGCCTGCGCAAAAGGTCGGCGGACGTCACAGGCGCAGCGCCCCGTCCGGTGCCCCCGATACGAACTTGGGAGTACCCGTTCATGGCGCGGAATATGGCGACTGTTTCGCACATGCCAGCTTCGATTGACCCGATAGCCAGCCCGACCAGCGCCTCCGTGCTGGAGCCGCCGCCGGAGCAGTCCATGTAGAAGTTGAGCTGGTTGCCGAGGTCGTACGCCAGCACGCTCGACGAGGTCGAGTCGCCGCCGTGGTAGCTCAGCATCCCATCTATGTCCTTGGTCGTGAGTCCGGCATCCGCGACCGCGTTGCGAATGGCCTCCACCGCCAGCGCTCTCGTACTCCTGCCTGATCCCCGACTGTAATCAGTCTCACCGACTCCAACAATGCAATACTTGTCACGCAGGTTGTTCTGCACTTAGCTCCTCCTTGAGTCCAGCCCATCTCGACAGGCACCATCGTCGAGTTTATTTCCTAAGCCCCCTTAAGGCAACCGCCACTGGGAGCGCGGGCGTCCTGCCCGCAACGACTCCACCTCCCACAGCGCCGGCAGGTGTATTAACAAGAACCCTCTGATTGGAAACTCAATCAACGTCCCCCTCTCCCTTGACGGGCTGAGAGGCGTAGGTAAACTGGCAATTCGTTCGTCCTGAGCTTGTCGAAGGACATCCCCATCCCCTGTCAGCCCTTGACGGGAGAGGGCTGGAGCCTGCCCCGTACTTGATACGGGGGTGAGGGTGAAACCCCCGCCTACCAAACCGACACATTGCCCTGGGAGCGCGGGCGTCCCGCCCGCAACACCTCCGCCTCCCTCAGAGCCAGCCCCGTACTCGATACTAGGGAGAGGACTGAGGGTGAAAACACTGCCTACCAAACTGACACAGTCTCGTCGACCTGCTACTGTCCTGCATTGGTGTCAGAACGTTCGGGGATCTGCGTCGCAGTGGGTGTCTGTGTCGGCCTTGGCGTGTTCGTCGGCCTCGGTGTTCGCGTAGGTTGTGCCGTCCACGTCGGTCTTGGAGTCCGTGTGGGTTGCACCGTCCATGTAGGTCTCGGAGTCCTCGTGGGTTGCGTCGTCTCTATGGGCCTTGGTGTTCGCGTGGGTTGTGCCGTCCATGTGGGTCTCGGCGTCCTCGTAGGTTGCACAGTATGTATGGGCCTCGGTGTTCGTGTAGGTTGTGCCGTCCATGTGGGCCTTGGAGTCCGTGTGGGTTGGGCCGTCCATGTAGGCCTCGGGGTCTTTGTTGGTATGACCGTGACCGTAGGCGCTGATGTTCCTGTCGGCGAGGGAGCTAGAGTCGGGGTAGCAGCGGTATTCTCAGCCGAGAAGGTTGGCGTCGGTATGGGTGGGAGCGTGGTATCGGTTCGGTCGCATGACATGACCAGAAGGGCGACGGCCAGAACGGCGAACAGATATGTGCATCTTGGCATGGAGCTTTCGTCTCAGGTGAAAGGCCGCTGTCCCCAGGCAGCGTCCAGGTCAACCGTCAAACAGTCTGCTTCTCTTCAATATCTTTGATTCTTGCGGAGGTCACGTCACGGAGGAGTCGAGTTACCTGTTTAGGACGTTTCTACCTGGTTGCCGATGCTGAAATGGTATCAAACGGCGGAGTTCGTTAGTGGTCACGGTTGAACAGAGGTACAATGAACGCCATATCGAACACCCCGTAATGACCCTCATCTCTTCCCCATGAACGTCGGCGTAGCCAAACTAACCCTCCGCCTCTCAGGTTCCTCCAGCCTCAAGGACAAGCGACGCGTCATCAACTCCATACGCGAGCGAGTGAGGAACAAGTTCAACGTCGCCGTCGCCGAGGTCGATCAGAACGAATCCTGGCAGACCGCCGTCATCGGCATCACCTGCGTCTCCAACAACGTCCGCCACGCCGATCAGACCCTGGACAACGTCCTCGAGTTCATCGAGGCCGACCGCCCCGATGCCGAAGTGGTAGACTGCGAAATGGAGACACTCACCGGCTTCTGAGTAACCTGCCCTGAGCTTGCCGGGGCCTATGGCCCCAAGGTGCCTAACATGCGTTCGCCCTGAGCTTGTCGAAGCGGGGTGTCCCAAAGTACTAACCTTGCGTTCGTCCTGAGCTTGTCGAAGGACAGATATTGCCCGCATGGACACCGCAGCTTTTCTCAGACACATCCAGAGCCTGCTCTGGTACGCCGAACAGATCGTACACCTGGAGCAGGTACCGTCGCGCGAGGCACGTACAGCCGACCTCTTCCCTCCGCTGGATGACCGCATCACCGAGCGACTCGAAGCCCTCGGCATAGACTCCCTCTACACCCACCAGGCCGATGCCATCACCGCACTGCGCGAGGGCAAGAATGTCATCGTCGCGACCCCCGCCGCCAGCGGCAAGAGCATGTGCTACAACCTGCCCGTGATCGAGTCCCTGCTGAGCGACAGGTCGGCCCGCGCGCTCTACATCCATCCTGCCAAGGCGCTCTCTCAGGACCAGGAGAAGAAGCTCGCCGAGCTGATGCCCGAGGGCTCCCGCCTTCGACACGCGATCTTCGACGGCGACACCGCCCGCCAGGACCGCGCCTCCATCCGGCGCGGCTCGCACATCGTGATGACCAACCCGGACATGCTCCACCTCGGCATCCTGCCCAACCACCACGCCTGGTACAGGGCGCTCACGGGTCTCAAGTACGTGGTGCTCGACGAGGCGCACGCCTATCGCGGCGTGTTCGGCACGCATGTCGCCAACGTCATCAGGCGACTCAGACGCATCTGCCGGAAGCTGGGCAGCGCCCCCCAGTTCATCCTGTGCTCCGCCACGATAGCCAACCCGGGCGAACACGCCGAGCGACTCGTCGGCCTGCCGTTCGAGGTAATCGACGACGACGGTTCCCCCTACGGCGGAAAGGACTTCGCCCTGTGGAATCCACCGATGATCGACCTCGCCAAGGGCACGCGTCGCTCAACGAACTCCGAGGCCACCCAGATCTACGTCGAGCTTCTCAAGCGACACACGCGCACCATGACCTTCGTCCGCAGCCGGCGACAGGCCGAACTCCTCTACGTGTACGCCCGCGACCAGCTCAAGCAGTCGCACCCAGTCATCGCTGGACGTATCGCCCCTTACCGCGCGAGCTATCTGGCTGAAGACCGCCGCCGTATCGAACGCGACTTCTACGAGGGCAAGCTGCTCGGTCTGTCCACGACCAACGCCATGGAGCTTGGGGTCGACGTCGGCAACCTCGACGCCACGGTTCTGACCGGCTATCCGGGCTCCATCGCCAGCGCGTGGCAGCAGGCCGGACGCAGCGGACGCAGCGGCGAGCGCTCCCTCAGCGTGCTCGTCGCGCAGGACAACCCACTCGACCAGTACCTCATGCGCCATCCTGAGTCGTTCTTCGGCAAGAGCCACGAGACCGCTAGGATCTCACCAGCCAATCCCTACATCCTGAAGCCCCACCTGCTCTGCGCGGCCTACGAGTCCCCGCTGACGATGAACGACACCGAGTTCTTCGGCCCCGAGCTGCTCTGGTACGCCGACGAGCTGATCGAGGACGACTACGTTCACGTCCGACACGGACGCTGGCACCTCGTCCCCGAGATGACTTACCCGGCCGAGCGCGTCAACATGCGCACCGCGTCCGGAGCGTTCTACACGCTCGTCGATGCCGACACAGGGGCGGTCCTCGAAACGGTCTCCGAGTCATCCGCCTTCATGCAGCTTCACCCCGGCGCGATCTATCTGCATCAGGGTGAGTCCTACCTTGTCACCGAGCTCGACATGGAGTCCCACACCGCCTACGCTTCCAAAACCGACGCGCCCTACTACACGCAGTCCCGCGACCACACCGAGACCCGCATCCTCAGCACCTACTCCCAGCGCCCGGCGGGGAGTGTGGAGGTCTTCTTCGGCGAGGTCATCGTCTCGACTCAGGTGCTCGGATTCAAGCGAATCAAGCACCACACCGACGAAGTTCTCGGCGACGAGTACGTCGAGCTTCCCAAGCAGGAATTCGAGACCACCGCGCTCTGGTTCGGCCCCCCAAAACACACGCTGGACTTCATTCGTACGGAGAAGCTCGACCTGTCCGGCGGACTCCACGCCGTCGAGCACGCCGCCATAGGCATCCTGCCGCTGTTCGCCATGTGCGACCGCAACGACATCGGCGGCATAACGACGCCTCTGCACCCCGACACAGGCCAGCCCCAGGTCTTCATTCACGACGGCCACCCCGGAGGCGTCGGCGTCTCCGAACACGGCTACGAGGTGATCGAAGATCTGTGGCAGGCGACCCTCGAGGTCATCTCCCAGTGCCCCTGCGAGTCCGGCTGCCCATCGTGCATCCACTCCCCCAAGTGCGGCAGCAACAACCAGCCCCTCGACAAGCACGTAGCCCGCCTCATCCTAGCCTCCCTCCTCGGCGAAGAGTGAACCACATGGGAGCGCGGGCGTCCCGCCCGCACCAGAAGAATCCCCTCTCCCGTCGTTCCGGCGAAGGCCGGAACCCAGAGGTCGTAGGGTGGAATGGGAGGCTCTCACTCCTAACTCTTCGCCCCAACTGATAGGGGTATGTAAAGGTGCACAGATAAGCCTGAGTAACACCAACAGACCCCCTCTCCCTGGGGGAGAGGGTTGGGGAGAGGGTGAAAAGGTCGAATACATACCCATTTAAGCCTCACCCCAGGGTGTACACATGCTCACCGTTAAGTATAATTCCCTGACACGAGCCGACCCGAACTCAAAGTAGAATCGAGTGGACTGAAATATGGCTTTCACCTTCGAGCGAGGCTCAGAAGACAATCCCAGGGGTCACGCGCTCATCTACTTCCAGAGCTCACACGACGCCGGCGAACTGCTCGCGACCTACCTCGTGGTGTTGCCTATCCAGGTCGACGTCTCCAAGTATGTCCCCCCGTTCCTGATGAACCAGCTTGGCGAGGTCGGTGCGAAGGAGCTGTCAGCTTTCGCATTCCCGCCCGCGCCCGAGTTGGTCAGCGGCATGGACTACATCGAGAGCCTCGCAAAGGCCCGGGAGGACGACATCATCTTCGGCGGCACGGTCTCGACGATGGATGTCACGTCATTGCTCGGAACCGTCAACGAAGCGGTGGGCTGGTATGCCGACCTATGCTCAGATCCCACCGAGCAACCCGGCGCGCTCAAGGACGACATCGATGACGATGGCCTGAGCGTGAACGACGTCCTGTACGGCCTGATGAGCGACCAGGACAAGCTGAACGAGTTGACCCGACTCGTGGGCAGGCTGCGCGATGCAGTTGGGTCCGGTGACCTCGCTCTCGCCAGCGAGACCAGGTCAGAGATCATGGCGCTCGGGCGGCACCTGCCGGCCAGTCACCAGGTAACGCGGCTCGCCGAGGCCGCAGGCTCAGGCGGAGAGAACGCCGCCAAGCTCGCCAGTCTCTACCTCCAGCGCTGCTTCCACCTCATGTCCGAGGAGTACGTCAAACTCGGCCAGGTAGAAGAAGACATCAGAGGCATAGAAGACTCCGGCGTCTGAGCGCCGACCCCTACTGCAACTCCTCGAATATCGGACGCAGCCTCGCCCTCGCCTCTGACTGCTCCTTCGACTGGAACACCGCGTAAATTGGCAGCTCTTCGTCCAGGTCCGACCTGAGGTCGTACAGCTCTCCGGTCTCGTACAGCTTCCACTGGTAGTCACGAACGAATCGACTTTGACGCCCAACGTTGCGCGCGCTCATCGGCTCGAAGTGGAAGAAAGCCCACTCCCTAGGATTGCCCGCTTCCCCAGTGAGCTGCGGATAGAACGACCGCCCGTCGACGATGTACCCATCAGGGAATTCCAGACCTGCCGCCTCCATCATGGTCGGCAGGAAGTCCGTGGACTCCACCAGGTCCTTGTTCGCCGACCCGGCTGGAATCGTCCCAGGCATACGACAGATGAGCGGAACGTGCGTCCCCCTGTCGTTCGTCTTACCCTTGCCTCCGCATATCTCATTGTGCTCGTGCACTATCGAGCAGACGTCATGGGGACTGCCGTTGTCGCCCACGTATATCACCAGCGTGTCTTCACCGAGGCCCTGCTCGTCCAGGTAGTCCATGAGTCTGCCGATGACCTTGTCGTGGTACTCGACCATGTCCTTGTAGAAGCGCGGATCGTCGCCCCAGGAGGCATCCTCGATCTCCGCCCATGTCCGGCCACCGAGCGTCCTGTTCGAAGGCGGGTCGAACGACTCCCACTCCGGGCTGTCCGGCGTGGGCTCGTGCGGCTTGTGAGTCGCGGCCATCGGCCAATACACGAAGAACGGGTTGTCATCATCCTTCTTTCGCTCGATGTAGTCGATGATGTAGTCACAGAAGACGTCTTCCCCGTACTTACCCTCGGTGTCGTCCCGGTACTTGCCGTTCTGGTAGATGATGGGGTTCTTGTATCGGGACCCCTTCTCCTCGGTATGGTGAGCGTGCCAGACGCAGAACTCGTCGAACCCCGCGTCCTCGATCGGCTGACCCTTGGACCGCATCTCGGGCGACTCATCGGGCGGATTGTAGGAGTAGAGCTGCCACTTGCCGGAGATGCACGTGTTGTACCCAGCGTCCGAGAACAGGTGCCCGAACGTGACCTCATCCGGCTTGATCAGCCCGAACCCGATGTAGTTGCGGAAGTTGTACTTGCCAGTCATTAGCGATAGCCGTGTGGGAGTGCACAGCGGCATCACGTGCGCCTCATCGAACCGCATCCCCTCCTGCGCCATCTGGTCGAGACGCGGAGTCTCATACGAAGTACCCCCGTTCGCCCCGATCACCTCATACCCAAGGTCATCGGACATTATCAGGACTATGTTCGGCTGCTTATCGGACATTAATCTCTTCTCCCTATCTTTGGGATTGTCTCCAAAGTGTTTCATCAGACCCCCTCTCCCTTTACGGGCTTAGAGGGGTATGCAAATCGACAATTCGTTCGTCCTGAGCTTGTCGAAGGACGCCCCCATCCCCTGGACTCCGGCCTTTGCCGGAATGACGGTATGCGTAATACGTACCCCCTCTCCCTTGATGGGAGAGGGCTGGGGTGAGGGTGAAACCTTCTCACTTCTCACTCCTCTTTACTTACTCCTGCCCCCAATCACCTGCTCCCCAAAATCAGCAATCAGATCACGCGCCGCCTGCCTGTCCACCGCCGCCACCGCGACGTTGTTTACCCCAATCTCCTCCAGGTCATCCAGCTTCTGACTGATCTCATCAGCCGTACCCGTCAGCGTGCGGCCGACCATCTCCGGCGACACGAATCGCTCCTCTCCTTCCTTCAGGTACACGTAGTGACCCTCATGCACGTCGAGGTACCGCCTGTCATCCGGCGTCGGATTCGGTCGACCGTCCCCGTACTCGCGTATGTACCGGTCGTACTCTTCAGCGAGTCCCGGATTGCTCATCCCCAGGTTCGAGCCAGGCCCGTAGTCCTGCTCCCACATGGCGTGGATTCCTGGGACCAGCGACGGCCCCACGTTCCTGATCACTCGCTCGCTCGACTCTGTCTCGCCCTCTCTGAGGACGCACGATGTTGTCAGCATCGTCACGTAGGGCTTGGCTCCGTGTCCGCCAAAGTTGTCGAAGTTGTTTCCCGACGCCTCAGCCGCCGCCATTACCCTGGGCAGTCCTGATGGAACGGTTGCAGTCCTAGCCGTCGTTATCCAGCCGTCTGCGACCTCACCGGTGATCTTCTGACCCCGAGGCCCGTTCGCCGCAAGCATCACGGGGATAGGGTCTTCAAGATTGAAGAACTCGTCCCGTCCCGAGTTGGACTTCGAGTGGATTAGCCGTATCCATCGCTCTCGGCTCCCCTCGCGTAGCAGTACGTCTTCGCCGGCGAGCAGTCCCTTGACCTGCTGCGCGTACTCCTCGAAGTCGTCCATTCTCATCGCGGGAAGTCCCATCGTATTGCGGCCGGTATAGCCAGTACCGAGTCCGATGATGACCCGCCCGGGCGCGATCCTGTTGATTGACGCCGCGGCCGCAGCCGTTACAGGTGCCAGCCTGTTGGTCGGAATCGCGACAAGCGTCCCCAGCTTGATGGTCGACGTGTGTTGCGCCGCCAGCGCCATCGTCGCCCACACATCCGAGTAGATGAGCTGCGAGTCGAAGAACCACGCGTGCGTAAACCCCGCCTCCTCAGCCGCCTTCACCTCACGCCACGCCTCAATATACGAAGGTATCCCTATTCCATAGTCCATCAGATCAGTCCAAATCCCTCATATGATAAACCCCCTCTCCCTCAGGGAGAGGGTTGGGGTGAGGGTGAAAACTCTGGTTCCAACCAGTTGAGCAACCCCATACCTCCTTGGAATCCAGCTCTCACTCCTCACTCCTCTCCACTCACTCCTACTAGTAAATCACCTGGCTCTCAGTAAGCTCCTCGATCTCCTCCGCCCCAAGCCCCAGCAGCTCCCGGTACACATAGTCCGAGTCCTGCCCAAGCACCGGAGCCGGCCTCACGTCCTGCGTTCTCTGGCCATCGAACCTCCAAGGCAGCGTGGGCAGGACCCGCTCGGACCCATCCGGGTACTCGACAGACGTAAGGTAACCACCAGCGTTCAACTGCCGCTCCGAGTGCAGCCTGCCCATGTCCAGCGAGGGCCCACAAGGCACACCGGCTCTCTGAAGACGCTCAAACGCCTCCCACTCGTCCATCTTCGACGTCCACTCCGAGATCGCCTCATCAAGCTCCTGCTCACGGCTTCTCCTCCCGTCCGGCGACGAGAGTCCCGGGTCTTCCAGCAGATCAGTACGCTCGATCGCCGAACACAGCGCCTGCCAGTCGCCCTCGTGGAACACCTCGATGGCGATCCACCTGTCCTCGCCCCGGCACTTGTAAACGCCGTTCGGGACAGCGAATCGGTCTCGATTGCCAATCGGCTCCGGCTCTTCCCCTGTCATCTGGTGCTCCAGCAGCGCCTCAGGAAGGCTTGCCGATAGCGCCTCTGCCATGGAGAAGTCAACGTACTGCCCGGTGCCCGCCTCTGCGCGGTGATTGAGCGCGGCGAGCGTAACCATTGCCAACTCCATCCCGACCCAGGGGTCTGCCCACAGTCCGCCCTTGATCGGGTCCTGCTCCGGGTAGCCGGATATCGAGTTCCAGCCCGTATAGTGCTGGAGCAGGCTCCCATAGGCCACGTAGTCGCGGTCCGGGCCGCTGTGCCCCGTGCCTGAGGACGCGATCATTATCACGTCGGGCTTCACTTGCGACAGCGTTTCGTACCCGAGTCCCAGCCTCTCGAACACCCCGGCGGCATAGTTCTCCACGACAACGTCGCACAGCCCGACCAGGTCGAGTGCGAGTTCCTTGCCGCGCTGCTGGGACAGGTTCATCGCCGCGTACTTCTTGGACTGGTTGTACACCTGGAACGCCGACCCTCGCGTCGACGGGTCTGGCCGCCGAGCACTGCCGACCTTGATCACCTCCGCGCCCATCAGCGCAAGGTGGCGGGTGGCCGTTGGCCCAGCGATGATCCACGAGAAGTCAGCGACTCTCACACCTGCAAGCGGCGATCCACTCATCATAAGTTCACCCTAAGCCTGTCGAAGGACATTTCATCGTTGTGCTGTCCCAGCGTTGGCGCAGGACGACTTCCTAGTGTCAGCGGAGTATTCGACATCCGGTACGCCACCCCCGGGTACTGGAACGTCCCCGCGACCGGGTGGTCTATCGACACGAAGAACCGCCTGTCTTCGAGATGCGGGTCCGTGAGCAGGTCGCTTACCGTGTTCACCGGGAAGCAAGGAATCCGCCGCTCCTGCCCATCTCTGGCAATGTCGAACCTCGAACGCTGGCTGGTCCACGCCGCCAGCAGCTCCCACAGTTCCAGCGAGTTCTGCTGCCTTGCCGAGCGAGTGTTGAATTTCGGATCGTCGCTCCAGTCCGGGTTGCCCATCAGGTCGAGCCAGCGTGCCCACTGCGCGTCCTCGCGTGGTGAGATAGCGACATATCCGTCATTGCAGGGCAGCACACCGCCGATAGCAGCCACCTGCCCTCCGATCGACGCTTCCTTGATCTCAGCCGCCTGTCTCGTCGGCGACTCACCCCCGAACGCGATGTTGGAAAGTCCCGCGATGGCCTGTGTAGCCATCGCCTCGAAGCTCGATACCACGATGTGGCACCCCTGTCCGGTTGTTCGGAGCCTGAACAGCGCGCCGAGAGTCGCGGTAACCGCTGATACGCCCGCCACCTGGTCTGCCTGGTGTCCGCCCGCCCGTATCGGAGGCTCCGAGTCCGGGTCGGCAACCGGGCCGAGCATCCCGTGCGCGTTCGCGCTCAGGTGGAATAGCGACAGGTCGCCGGCATCGTACTCTGCGTACGGCCCCCAGTCCCCGAACGGCGTGATCTGCGTCAGTATGACGTCACTCCTGACCCCCGACAGCGACTCGTACCCGACACCCCGCTCGTCCAGCCATCCCAGGTCGTGATTGTCGATGATGATGTGAGCGTCAGCCGCCAGCTCCAGCAGCCGTTCACGGCCTGACTCAGTATCGAGGTCCAGGGTCACACCCCGCTTGCCCGAGTTCATCGTTAAGTAAAGCGCCGACTTCTCAGGATGTGGCGTCCCATCAGGAAACGGCCCGGCCAGCCGAGCGTAGTCCCCAGACGGCGATTCAACCTTGATCACATCCGCGCCAAGCCCCGCAAGCGTCCGAGCCGCATAAGGCGCAGACACACCTTCCCCAAAATCAAGGACCCTGATACCGCCCAGTAATCCGTCGCTCAAGAACGTCCCCCCGTCATTCGCACAGGACAACCCCGCACACCCCTATAAAAACGCATTGTACACACGCCCCAACCCGTATACCACCGCAGCATCCGACCTGAGCCAGTAGTGAGTTTCATATGGGCAGACTCATGCTACCGAAAGTCCCCTCTCCCTTGATGGGAGAGGGCTAGGGTGAGGGTGAAAGCGGTTTGATCTCAAATTACTTGGTATCACGTGCCTCACCTCGCATTTCTACCTTCCGCGGATTACGTAGACGTCTCCATATAGGGGAATTACGACGTTGCACGTATGTTAGCCTTACCCGGTGCTGCGGGTAAGGCCTTGGTAGTTCGACGGTAAGAGGGTAAGGTCAGATTGCATGTCTGAAATCAAGGTGTGGAACAGTGTAGAAGAGGTTCCTGTCTCTGGTACGGACCGCAACTGTTCGAGTTCTCGATAATCCTAATCAGCGATCGCCGTGTGCTAACCTGAACCCATGCTAACTCAAGAACATGCCCAGACCGCGCAAGACTTCCTCGCCGTGGCCGACGACGAATTCGCCTCAGGCGATATGCTCCAGGGCTCAGAGAAGATGTGGGGAGCGGCAGCCCACGCCGTAATGGCTGTCGCCCAGCAGAGAGACTGGCCCTTCGGAAACCACGGTGCTCTGCGTGTCGCTGTTAGGAGACTTGCCGACGAAAGCGGTGACCGTGCGCTGCTGGGTGGATTCAGTGCGTCGGAGAGATTACACGCTAACTTCTACCACGACTTCATGGAGCACGACGCTGACTTCGACTTCACCCGAGATGTCGTTCGCGACTTTGTCACCCGGATGCTCAGCCTGATGGACGAAAGCCCCAACGGCTCTGCATAATGACCCCCACCGGCATTGTCCTCTACCATGGAATCGACTCCGGACCCGAGCTCGCAGGCTACGGCCGCATGGCCGAGGACGCCGGCTTCGACTCCCTCTGGGTCACAGAGCGCTACTTCCACGAGGAGACCTCCTCGATGCTCGGGTATCTGGCAGCCACTACTGAGCAGATCAGGCTCGGAGTCGGCGTGGTAAACCCCTTCACCCGGAGCCCTGCGCTTCTCGGAATGGGCGCGGCCACACTCGACCGGCTGAGCGGAGGACGTATGATGCTCGGACTCGGTCGCAGCGACGCCGACGTCATCCACGGCCGTATGGGTATCGACTACCGCACCCCGCTGGCGCGACTTCGAGGCACCGTGTCCGCGCTCCAGTCGATGTGGGACGGAGACCGCGTCAGCGCCGAGTACGCTGGAGTGCGACTTAGCAACGTCGGACTCGCGATCCGTCCGATGCAGGAACGATTGCCGATCTACCTCGCCGCCATCGGTCCCAGGGCGCTGCGACTCGCAGGGGAGGTTGCCGACGGTGTCCTACTGAATGCCTACGCCCCGGTCGAGTACATTCGCTGGGCATCCCGAGTCGTGCGTGAGTCTGCCGAGGCCGCAGGCCGCGATCCCGCATCCATTGACATCACCTGCATGTTGATCGTCCGGCTGACCGACGACCCCGACGCGATGGTCCCAAGCCTGCAAGAACGAGTCGCTAGACTCATCGCCGAGCCTTTCACCGGAGAGGCCCTGCTTGGACACGGTGGCTTCGACCCGTCCATACTCGGCCCCGTCCGACAGCACATCGAATCAGGCGACGAGTCCGGAGCCGCGAAGTACGTCTCCGAGGAACTCGCGAGAGCCTGCTACCTGCTCGGCGACGCTACCGAGTGCCGCCGCCGAATCCAAGAGTACATCGACTCCGGCGTCGACACCCCCCTTCTCCTCCCACGCCTCGAAGCGTTCCACCAAACCTGCCAGGAACTAGCTCCCTAAGCCATCTGCCAGGCCCCCTCTCCCTTGACGGGAGAGTGTTGGAGCCTGCCCCGGACTTGATCCGGGGGTGAGGGTGAAAGTTCATCTACTTGAACTGGTATGGTCTCACTCCCAACTCCTCTCCACTCACTCCCAACCTCTCTGGAGCGCGGGCATCTTGCCCGCATCTGCACTCTCCATTCACTCCCATTACTAATATGATAAACTCGCGTCAATCTGGCACGCAGGGGGGAATCCATGTTCATCGGTCACTTCACAGAGCAGCCTTGGCAGGACGACAAGACCGGCCTGATGGGCACGCAGACCACTGACCTGAGCATCAGCAACGACGTATACGATCCAGAGGTCGGCGCCCAGCTCTACAACAGGTACCTCGACGAAAAGCTCTACGCCGAGGAGATGGGCTTCGACGGCCTGATGCTCAACGAGCATCACAGTACCCCCTTCTGTATGCAGGGTGTGACCAACATCGGCGCGTCGATTCTCGCCCGCCAGACCACCAAGGCCAAGATCGTCATCCTCGGCAACATTCTGCCGATCTGGGACGATCCCCTCTGGCTTGCCGAGCAGCTCGCGATGATCGACATGATCAGCCACGGCAGGCTCGTATCCGGCTTCGTCCGGGGCGGCGGACGCGAGAGCGTCTCCCATAACTCACCACCTGTGTTCAACCGCGAGCGCTTCGAGGAGGCCCACGACTTCGTTATCAAGGCCTGGACCGATCCCGGACCGTTCCGCTGGGAGGGCAAGCACTACCACTACCGATATGTGAACCCCTGGATGAGACCCTACCAGAAGCCGCACCCGCAGGTCTGGATTCCGTCGACGGTCAGCGTCGAGACGGTCAGATGGTCCGCCCAGCACCGCTACCCGCTGGTACTCCTGGCAACCAAGCTGGGCCCGACGAAGGACGCCTTCGACATGTACCACGACGCAGCGGCCGAGTTCGGCTACGAGTCCGGCACCCAGCACGTCTCCTACCTCTGGAAGGTCCACGTCGATGAGACCGAGGAGAAGGCAGAAGAGGTCGGACGCAAGTACCTCTCCGGCGTCTCCAACCCGTTCCTGAGCGGCAACGAAGGTATGGTCAACCCGGCCGTCATGTCACTGCCCGGCCACACCTCTCGCAGGTCACGCAGGCTTGAGGCGTCGAGGTTCGGCCCGACCGGCCGCTTCGGCACCAACCGCCGAACCTACGAGGACCAGGCCAACGACTACACCATCGTCACCGGCACGCCCGACACCGTCATCCCGAAGATCAAGCACGTGCTCGAAACGCTCCGACCCGGCAGCGTCTTCTTCTGGGACGGCGACGGCGCGATGACTCACGAGGACCAGATGCGCAGCCTCCGCCTGATGGGCGAGTACGTGATCCCAGCAGTCCGAGAGATGGGCGAAGAGCTAGAGCTCAGGGGCCCGTTCGAAGTCAGTCCATGGGACAACCAGCCAATGGAGGACACCAACGGCGCAGCCCAGCCCGCCGAGCCCGTAGAAGCCACCGCCGACGACTAACCAAGCTCCGGGCGTCCCACCAGTGCGACCCTCGCTCCCAGACACGGCCACCACCGAGTCACACCCCCTGACGCTCCTTGAGAGCGCAGGCCGTGTGTTCGCCACATTCGACGAGCGCACCCAGGACTCCGGCAACATCTCCTACGGCGTGCAGATCGACGGCCGTCGCTACTTCGTAAAGACCCCAGGCGGTCTCAACGAGGAGGGTAGGGGCGGCTTTCAACCTCGTCCTTACTTCAACTACACCGACCGCGTCGCCTCCCTCAGAAACGCTGTCTGCCTCGCCCAGTCCGCCTCTCACCACACCTTGCCCAAGCTCCACCAGGTAATCGAGTCGCCAACCGGCCCGATGCTCGTCTACGACTGGGTCGACGGCGACCTCGTCCGACGGCTCCCTTGACAGAGAGCCATTCAAGGGGACTGACAGCCAGTACGATGTTATCCTCAGGGCATGGCATGCGCCAAACACCCCAACGACCGCATCCAGTCCCTCGCCGAACTGCACACCACCTGGACAGCCGCAAACTGACCCCCTCTCCCTCAGGGAGAGGGCTGGAGCCTGCCCCGGACTAGATCCGGGGGTGAGGGTGAAAACCAAGCAGACAGACCACCCTTTTTACACTAGGAGCTAAGGAGCAACCCCAATGAAAGTAGGATTCATCGGCCTCGGAACCATGGGCGACCCCATCGCCCTCAACGCCATTCGCGGCGGCAACGAGCTCGTCGTCCACGACATCCGCCGCGAGTCGGCTACGCCCCATCTCGAATTGGGCGCAGAGTGGGCAGACACCCCGCGAGAGGTCGCCCAGCAGTCCGAGATCGTCTTCACGTCGCTTCCCGGCCCGGTCGAGGTGGAGGCCGTTGCCCTCGGCGAGGACGGACTGCACGAGGGCCTGACCGAAGGTAAGGTGTACCTCGACCTCAGCACCAGCTCCCCCGAAATGATCCGGCAGATACACGAACGTCTCGCCCCGCGCGGCATCCACGTTCTGGACGCGCCTGTGAGCGGCGGACCCGAGGGCGCACGTACCGGCAAGCTCGCCATCTGGGTGGGCGGCGACCGCGAGGTCTTCGACCGCGTCAAGCCCACGCTCGACTCGATGGGCGACCAGCCCTACTACGTCGGCCCCATAGGCGCGGGCGCGGTGGCCAAGCTCGTGCACAACTGCGCCGGGTACATCATCCAGGCCGGACTCGCCGAGGTCTTCACCATGGGTGTGAAGGCCGGTGTGGACCCGCTCGGACTCTGGCTCGCCGTCAAGCAGGGCGCCCAGGGCAGACGCGGAGCGTTCGACCGTCTCGCCGACCACTTCCTGATCGATAGCTACGACCCGCCCGACTTCGCCCTCCGTCTCGCGAGAAAGGACATGGACCTCGCCTGCCAGGTCGGCAGGCAGTACGACGTCCCCATGAAGCTCGCCAACCTGGCGCTGGCCGAGATGACCGAGGCGCTCAACAGAGGCTGGGGCGACCGCGACTCCAGGGTTGCCATGATCCTCCAGGAGGAGCGCGCCGGCGTACAGGTCAACACAACCGCAGAGGCAATCCAACAGGCACTGGACGAGGCCTAGTACCATGTCCAGGTGAAAATGACATACCATCCATCCCAATCGTCATACCGGCGAAGGCCGGTATCCAGAGTTCTCTGTAGATCTACGTATGATGAAACCATCTGGACACGGAACTAGACATGACATACGAAAACATCCTGTACAACGTCGACGAGCGGGTCTGCACCATCTCGCTCAACCGGCCCGAGAAGATGAACGCCCTGAGCTGGGCGCTGCGACTGGAGCTGCGTGACGCGCTGAAGAGGGCCGAACGCGATGGCGACGTCGGCTGCATCGTCATCAAGGGCGAGGGACGCGCCTTCAGCGCGGGCTACGACCTCACCCCGACCCAGCCGTCACCCAATCGCCCCGAGGAAGGCTACGTCTCCGAGGACGTCGACCAGCTAACCGCGCAGTACGCCCGCGACCTCGTCAACGGCCTGTGGCTTATCTGGGAGCTGACCAAGCCGGTCATCGCGCAGGTGCACGGCTGGTGCCTCGCCGGAGCGAGCGAGCTGGCCTCGATGTGCGACATCATGTTCGTCGCCGAGGACGCTCAGCTTGGCTACCCGCCGGTCAGGGCGCTGACGACCCCCGACACCATGTTCTTCCCGTGGAAGATGCCGATGAGCCAGGCCAAGTACCTGATGTTCACCGGCAAGGCCGTGTCCGGCACGGAGGCCGTCGAGATCGGCTGGGCCACAAAGGCGTTCCCCGCCGACGATCTCGACACCGAGACCGCCAGGGAGGCCAGGGCCATCGCGACCATCGCCCCCGACATGCTCGCCGCCTCCAAGAAGGCCGTGAACCGCGCCTACGAGATCATGGGCATCAGGACCGCGTTGGAGGTCGGAGTCGACTGGCAGGGACTGTCCACCTTCCGCCACACCGCCGGAGTGTTCAGCGACATCTCCCAGGCCGAAGGCCTCAGAGCCGCCCTCCAATGGCGCGACGGCCCCTTCGAAGACTACTCCGCCAGACCCAGAGAGTAGGAGTCGCAACTACCGGCCTGCTTGGATGTCTCATGCATTATCCAGAAACGCCTAACCAGTTCATTTGGCATGGTGTTGCGACGTATTTTATTGGCATCACTAATCGGTGCTGAGAGTTACAGCCCCTGTCCGTCCATCATAAGTCATCATGAAGTTTTGTAGGAACGATCTGCCTATTAGAGCGAGATGTCTCTGTCCTCCTGAAATGAGGTGCACTCCGGCGAATCTCCCGTAGACAGCAGCCCCAAATTCAGGGACATAGATCTGAGCCAAATGAAAGTTGACCTCACTTGCCCCATGCACTCCGGATACTACCTGCCGATCAGCGATGGGCAGGTCGAGGTCAATGGCAAGAGTCGAATCTATGCAACTCTCCAAAGCACCCGTGTCTACTAGGGCAGGGTATTGTCTGTCGGGCAAGTTCGGGAGTTCTGGACCATCGGGACTGTAGGTCGGGTCGAACCCAATGCTTACATACAGGGTCGGCCCGAAGCGTACTAATGAGTCGCGGCCCCGAACATCGGGGCCGTCTTCAAATCCGATGCTAACCGTCGGCATTCACAGGCCTGTATAACACGGAAGCAGGTAGTGCAATCGGGGGAGCGCCCACCTGCCTGATCAGGTAGGGACCACGACCAAAGCGCTTCACAGCATCCTCAGCAGCAGCTTCGAAAGACTCGTAAATTCCTGCTAGGTCTTCATCGTAGACCACAACCCACTTCCCGAAGTGGTCGGTCTCCAGGCAGCTGCGCATTTCTTCGTATGCGGATATTTGATCACTTAATGGAGTCATGTTGCACTCCTCCGCCGTGACGACTTAGGCGGAAACAGTAGAAGCCCCCCGATGGTGGCTCGTGGGATGTCAAGTACAGCGTAAGTGCGAGCGGATACTCCCTAGTCGCCCTACCGACCCACGTACCTTGGCTGCCGCTTTTCCACGAAGGCTCGGACGCCTTCTTTGTGGTCCTGGGTGCGGCGGGCGAGGTTTTGGGCGGGGCCGGCTAGGCGCAGGCTTTCGGCGAAGTCGACGTACAGTGATTGCTGTACCAGCTTCTTCAGTAGCGCCATCGAGTAGGTCGGGCCGCTCGCGATCTGGCGGGCGAGGTCGAGCGTCTGCTCCATGAGTTCGCCGTGCTCGACGACTTTGTTGACGATGCCGAGTCGTGCGCACTCGTCGGACTCGAGCACCGCGCCGGTGTACTGGAGCAGCATCGTGTTGCCGAGTCCGATCATCCTCGGAAGCTGCCAGCACGAGCCGTCCGCCGGGATCAGTCCGCGCCTGATGAACGTCTCCGACATCCGCGCGTTCTCCGACGCTATCCGAATGTCGCACGACAGCGCGATGCCCATGCCGAGACCCATCGCGTAGCCGTTCACGGCAGCGATGGACGGCTTCTGAAGCTCGTGAAGACGCAGCGGCACGAAGCGCACACCGTCGATCTCCTCTTCCGGGTCCGGCTCACCCAGGTCATCCCAGGCTTCGTTGAGCACGTCCCACGCCTTTCGGTCGGCGGGCAGCGCCGCCTCCTCGCTCCGAGCGCGGTTGGCGTCGTCCATCCGCTTGACGTTCGCCCCGGAGCAGAACGACGGATCGCGACCCGTCAGCACCACCGCCCGCAGGTGGTCCGAGCCCTCAAGCCTGTCCAGCTCCTGGTTAATCTCACCGGCCATCTCGTCGCCGATAGCGTTCCGCGTAGGCGGGTCGTCCATCGTAATCACCAGGACGCCGTCGATTTCCTGTTAGTCTGGACCTCTGTATCTGGGAATGTGGAATAGTGAATGGTGAATTCGGAATCTTCAGAGGGATGACCCGAGGCCTCAGCACAAAGCTTCATTCACCATTCCACACTCTCAATTCACTATTCCTCTATCTTCGTCCTCAGGCAGTCGAAGAATTGGCGCATCATCATTCGTGATGCACCGCCGAGCAGCCTCTGCCCGACACGCGCGACCACGCCGGTAACCTGCGTATCGCCCGTGACGTCGACGGTTGTCTTGCCGTCGGCTTCAGAGAAGCTGAGGTCGCCTGACCCCTGGACTGATCCGCCACGACCGCTGCCGGTCACCACCATGCGGTACGACTTGAACTCGTCGATGTCCTCCAGCCGCACCTCACCCTTGTACTCCCCCC
Source organism: Dehalococcoidia bacterium (assembly GCA_021295915.1). Lineage (NCBI taxonomy): Bacteria > Bacillati > Chloroflexota > Dehalococcoidia > Dehalococcoidia bacterium. The sequence continues at coordinate 60,957 of JAGWBK010000013.1, read as the reverse complement.
GTACCGAAGCGACCCTGACCGTCAGGTCGATCTCATAGCTGTTCTCACCGGTGGAGCGTATCTCGTCGCAGCCCGGTATGCACGACGCCAGCACCTCCGAGGACAGCATCGACGTCCAGACCTTCTCGATGCCCGCGTCAAACGTGAATGAACCCTGTACTCTCACTTTTCAGCTTTCCTTCTACAGAAGCCCCTACTCCCTCGTTGGGCAGACAGGGGTGGGTAAACCGACAATTCGTTCGTCACCGGATCAAGTCCAGCGCAGGCTCTGAGCCTGTCGAAGGACGTCCCCATCCCCTGGATTGCCGAGCGGCGAGCCACTTCGTGGGTTCCGGCCTCCGCCGGAATGACGGGTAGAATCTCGGAGGTCTTCACCTCTTTATTTTGTGCCCCTTGGCGTCCTTCGTGGATAGATCAGTGCATCACCAGCCCGCCGTCCACGTTGAACGCCTGCCCGGTGATGTTCCGCGCTCCCGGACTCGCCAGGAACACCGCCATTGCCGCGATGTCCTCCGGCTCGTTTGACCGCCCGATCGGAATGATCTCATTGCGTTGACGTTGAAGCTCTTCGATGCTGACGCCCGCGCTCTCGGCCCTGCCGACCATCGTCGCTCTCGACATCTCTGTGATCGTCGACCCCGGGCATATCGCGTTGACGTTGATGTCGTGCTGACCGAGCTGGTGGGCGGCGATCATCGTCATCGAGATCACTGCGCCCTTGCTGGCAGCATAGGCAGCGTTGGACGTCCCAGAGTACCCCTTGCCGGCGATGGAGGCGATGTTGATTATGCGTCCGCCGTCGCCCTGCTCGATCATCTCCCTCGCAGCGCGCTGCATACTGAAGAACACGCCCTTGGCGTTGACCCTGTGGATGCGGTCCCAGTCGGACTCCTCTATATCCATGACGTACAGGTACCTGGTGACGCCGGCGTTGTTGACGATGATGTCGATCTTGCCGAACCTGTCCTTGGCGTCGGAGATCATGCGGTCGACCTGGGAGACGTCGCCGACATCGGTGTGCACCGCGAGACAGTCGCGGCCGAGGTTTCGTACCTCGATGCTGGTGTCCTCGGCATTGGCGATGTCGATGTCCGCCGCGACGATGTTAGCGCCCTCGCTGGCGAGTCCCAGCGAGATAGCGCGACCCATGCCCCTGCCGGCGCCGGTGACCACCGCGACCTTGTCTTCGAGCTGCATCTGTCGCATCTCCTGTGGCCGCCCGGCCCACCGCGACGGGCCAAATCAGCCGGGCCATAAAAGCGTCACCCCGTACTGAGATACGGGGTGGAGCGAGTGTATTCCAGCACCCAAGGGCTGTCAACGAAACTTGTACTGCCCGCACGCGGGCCCCCATAGGAGACACGTCGCGCTAAGAGCATTCCGCCTCTACTATCTGCGCTCACCCGTCATTCCCACGAAGCATGTCCCCGTGGAAACGGGGAGCGGGAATCCACACGCAGGGGTCAGGCAATCCCTTGACGCCAGACCACCACACCGGTACTATCAATAACAGAACATCAGTACTATTAGAGATCCATAATGAACCTAGCCCAAAGAATCCAGGCAAAGACAGACAACGGCGACCTCATCATAGACTTCCTAATCGAAGTCATGAGGGAAGAACGCCCCGACTTCAAGCTGTGCCACAGGCTCGACGCCGCACGGCTCCTCACGAAGTACGGCTGCAACTGCCGCGGACCCGCCACGACGGAACGTGGCCAGGCCATCGCCTTCATCCTCGACAACCCACGCGAGCCATCCCGACACAGGACAGATTCCAGCTCCCCAGACGACTCCGAGTTCGACCTCGCCCTAGCCAAGAAGATCCAAGAGTCCACCGATGATGGAGCCAAAGTCTGCCGCTTCCTGATCAACGTCATGGAAGGCCAACTCAAAGCCTTCAAACCCCACCACCGCATCTCAGCAGCCAGAGAACTCCTAACCCGAGGCTTCGGCAAACACGCAAGACAAAGACCCCCTCTCCCAGCGGGAGAGGGCTGGGGTGAGAGCCTGCCCCGTACTCGATACGGGGGAGAAAACCAGGACTACCAACCAACCCCACCCCACACCTCAAAACCAAGCCCCCAACCAACAAAATCAGAAAAATCCCCTAATCCGACAAATCAAAGTAACGTCACCCCGTACTCCGATACGGGGTCAGACACCCCCACCCCCACAGAAGACGACACCGACTGGTCAGCCTTCATCGAACTGGTCACACCAATCCTCGACGAAGACGACCGCATAAAGGCAGAACTCGCCAAACAGCACCCCGACAATCCACCCTATGAACGCGATCTCTCCGCCTACGACCAGGCATGGGAGAACTCCGAGAAGTGGTTCTACGAGTGGAAGAACTCACTGGACCCTGAAGAATACGAGGCCATCGTCGCCAGAGAACTCGGCGAGTTCAATGCAATGATCGACACCAAGATCGAACGCCGAAAGCAGATCAAAGCCGACAGAGAACGCAGAGAGAAAGAAGAAGCCGAGCGTCAGTCAGCCGTGGCGGAAGAGGTTCAGCAGTCTGAATCCACCCCGGAACCCGAACCCGGTCCTCCCACTCGCTCAAAGCACAGACGAAAGCTGATGTTCGAGCTCGGAAGGTCGATCTACATCGACTGCGGACATCCCGACTGCAGACTTCATGACGAAGACAGGGGCAGGTTCAGAGGCTCCGTCCAGTACGGCGCAGGCCCCAACTCGGGCCACTTCCCCTGACCAGGCAGTAGCTATGTCCACTAAACCCCGACTCAACGCACGTCTCGACTCCGTCTCACAGGACGACGCCCGCATCGACGCCACACTGTCGATGCGGCACACACTGCCGCCCGACCCACACCTGCGCTTCAGGTACCGCTGGCCGCTAATGGCCAGGGAGAACCAGACTCCGCCCGACGGACTCTGGACCGCGTGGATACTCCTCGCCGGACGCGGCTTCGGAAAGACACGCACCGGCGCAGAGTGGGTACGATCACAGGTCGAATCAGGCAAAGCTGGCAGAATCGCCCTTGTCGCCCGCACTCCCGCCGAGATCAGGGACACCATGATCCAGGGCGAGTCCGGCATCCTCAGCATCTGCCCTCCATGGGCAATGCCCGAGTACGAGTCCACTAAGCGAAAGCTGACGTGGCCCAACGGAGCAACAGCGTTCCTCTTCTCAAGCTACGAGCCCGACCAGCTCAGAGGCCCGCAGTTCGACGCTGCATGGTGCGACGAGCTCGCATCTTGGAAGTACCCTCGCGACACGTGGGACAACCTAGCGTTCGCCCTTAGGCTCGGCTCCGATCCCCGCTGTGTGGTCACCACCACTCCCAAGCCGGTAGCCCTACTCAGAGAGCTTGTAGCCCGACCCGACGTGGTGGTCACACGAGGCACCACCTACGACAACGAGGACAACTTGGCACCCAGCTTCTACTCCAACATCAGGGCGCAGTACGAGGGCACCCGCACCGGAAGACAGGAAATACACGCAGACCTCCTCGACCAGTCAGAGGACGCCCTCTGGGAGAGACAGTGGATTGACGACGCACGGCTAAAGACTGCTCCCGAAAGTCTTGCGCAGGTCGTCGTAGCCATAGACCCCGCGGTAACATCCAACGCCCGAAGCGACGAGACCGGCATAGTCGTCGCCGGAGTCGACTCCGACAAGCACTACTACGTCATCGCCGACGGCTCAGGCCGAATGTCTCCCAACAGCTGGGCAGAGCGAGCCATAGCCCTCTACGACAAGCACAGCGCCGACCGGATCATAGGAGAGGTCAACAACGGCGGCGACCTTGTGAAAGAGGTGCTGCGCACCGCATCCGGCCGACAGACCTTCAGGTACGTGTCGGTGAATGCCAGCCGAGGCAAGTACGCCCGAGCCGAGCCGGTCGCAGCACTCTACGAACAGGGCAAGGTCCACCACGTCGGCACCTTCCCCGACCTCGAAGACCAGATGTGCACCTGGACCCCAAAGGGCCCAGCCGACGTCTCCCCCGACCGCATGGACGCCCTCGTCTGGGCCATCACCCAACTCATCAACCGAAGAATCACCAAGATATGGGTCTAACCCCATTGCACTCCATACAACTCCACAATAGACATACCCAGACCTCCGTTCGTCACCCTCGAACCTCCATCCGTCACCCCCGGCTCCCCACTCGTCATTCCCTATCCTCCCCTAGTCATTCCCGCGAAAGCGGGAACCCACACCTCGCCTACTCACATTGTCCATCCCCACGCCCAGTAGCCATTCCTCGCACCCCATTCGATACACCCGGTACCCCAGCCCCTAATATCCACCACCCCACTCGTCAATCCCAACACCTCCACACGTCATTCCCGGCCCTCCACCCGTCATTCCTGCGGAAGCGGGAATCCACACCTCGCCCACACACCTCGCCCTTCGACACCCCCGACGCCCCATTCCGGCGAATAACGAGAGCAGAAAACACACCCTGGAGAACCAACATGAAACTCCCCTGCGTCTACATCCTTGCGAACAAACGCAATGGCACCCTATACATCGGAGTAACCTCCGACCTCATACAACGCGTCTGGCAGCACAAGAACAACCTCGCAGAGGGATTCACCAAGCGCTACAACGTCCACAACCTCGTCTGGTACGAAGTCCACGAGACCATGGAAAGCGCCATACTCAGAGAAAACGCCCTCAAGAAGTGGAGACGAGTATGGAAGATCGAACTGATCGAGAAAGAAAATCCAAGGTGGCTAGACCTCTACAAAGAGATCTGCTGATGTTGCCTCCCATACACCACTCGCAATTCCTGCCACCCCGCCCACCTTTCCCGCTGCCTCACCCGTCATTCCCACGAAGCTTGTCCCCGTGGAAATGGGGAACGAGAATCCACACCTCGTCCACTACCATCGTCCTGTTTTCGCATTCCCCCGATCGCAGAGATCCACAAAGTGGCGCGTCGCTCGGCAATCCCCCCTCACCCCACTGGACTCCCGCTTTTGCGGGAGTGACGAACTTGCAACGGATTGTGCATTTGGACCGCTGAGGACAACGACTTCGATTGACACAAGTGTTCCAATGTGGCTACGATCAAGGTAGACATTTGGCCACCCTCTAAGCAAGGTCGAGCCTACATCAGCAAGAGTAGCTTCAGATCCAAAAGCAGTGCCTGAAGAACTGTAAAGGTCGTTCCCATACGCTTGAAGACTTGGACAACTACTGTCGTATCGTCGCTAGCCTGCAGGAGACCATTTACCAGATCGACAGGGTGACGTTGCACGAGGACGGACTATTCAGTTAACGACCCTTTAGAGGATTAGAGTCAACCGGGTGAGAGAAATCGACACGGAAATACAGAATACAAAGACATCTGATGGTACGAACTCTGACCAGACCAAGTCATCGACATGGAGGGCGCCTCTCAACTTTCGAGAGTGGACCACAATCGCCGTTTCTATCACGATGGTTATTCTTGTGATATCCGTTGCGGCTTTTCTTATCGGCGCCATCGAATCACGGGTAGAAAACCTGACCTCTCGAATAAATACCACAGATCAACGAATGGAACGCCTTGAAGTCGAAGTTAACGACAACAGCGACCGAGTATCGCGTATTTCAGGCTATATCGAAGGCTATTTTGACGGATACTCAGATGCTGAATTCGATGAACAGAACGAGTAGATGGCCCAATGCTGGCTTCAGCACGTTCCAGTCCTGCTCAACCCGCATCGGGACACTCATGATCCGACCGGCAAGCTATCACCCCCCAGTAGCCCCCTCACCTCTTTGCTGATATAATCGGCCTGCCTTGCTAGAGGCGACTCCTGACACTCTTTACACACGGAGGATTTTGCTATGGGTCGCGAGATTTCCATAACCGTCAACGGCACCCAGCACACATCTGACGTCGAGCCTCGACAGTTGCTCGTCGAGTTCATCCGAGACACGCTGAACCTGACCGGCACTCACGTCGGCTGCGACACCTCCGGCTGCGGTGCCTGTACCGTCATCCTCAACGGCGCGGCGGTCAAGTCGTGCACCATCTTCGCTGTCCAGGTCGACGGCGGAGAGGTCACCACCGTCGAGGGTCTCGCCTCCAACGGCGAACTTCACCCAATACAGGAGGGTTTCTGGGAGATGCATGGTCTGCAGTGCGGATTCTGCACACCAGGCATGATCATGTCCTCGCTGGACCTGCTTGCGAAGAACCCCAACCCGTCGGAAGAGGAGATCCGGAACGGACTGTCCGGCAACTTCTGCCGCTGCACCGGCTATCACAACATCGTCAAGGCGGTCCAGTACGCCGCCGACAAAATGTCCTAGCGGCGTCCCGATAGCCTACCGATAGCGTAGGGGCAGGTTTGAAACCTGCCCGTCTACACCCCTACAAGGAGGCCGAGCCTGAGATGGTAGCATCAGCATTCGATTATCACGCACCTTCTACTGTTGAAGAGGCGCTTGCTCTTCTGAACGATGACGCCGACGCCAAGGTGCTTGCCGGCGGACACAGCCTCATCCCGATGATGAAGCTGCGACTGTCCGAGCCGAGCGCTCTCGTCGACATCGGCAAGATCAGCGGACTCAGCTACATAAACGAGTCCGGCGGCGCCCTCGCCATAGGCGGGACGACCAGCTACTACGACATCATCAACTCCGACGCCGTCCAGCAGAATGCGCCTGTTATCGCCGAGGCGGCTGCGATTGTTGCCGACCCTCAGGTGCGCAACATGGGCACCATCGGCGGCAGCCTCGCCCATGCCGACCCAGCGGCGGACCTGCCTGCGGTCATGCTTGCGCTAGGTGCTGAGATCGTCGCGACCTCAGCAGGCGGCAGCCGCACGATCTCGGCTGACGACTTTTTCGTAGACCTGTTCACGACCGCCCTCGAGCCCAACGAGATCCTGACCGAGGTCCGGATCCCGGCACAGGGCGCGGGTTCCGGCGCGGCCTACGCCAAGATGGCCAACAAGGCCTCACACTTCGCGATTGTCGGCGTTGCGGCGTCAGTTACCGTCTCAGGCGGCAGTGTGACAGCCGCGCGGATAGGGGTGACCGGCTCTGGGTCGAGCGCGTCTCGCGCCTCCGACTCTGAAGCCCGGCTCGTTGGAAGCTCCGGCGACGCCGACGCGATTCGCAGCGCGGCAGGCAGGGCATCCAACGGCATCGAGATGAACGAGGACATTCATGCCTCCGCCGAGTACCGCGAGCACCTGACCAAGGTCTACGCACTCCGCGCCATCACCGCCGCCGTGGAGCGAGCCTCCGGCTAGACTCCACAAACCCTAACGGCACCAACAACAGAGGGCGGCACAAGCCGCCCTCTTTTCGTTATTGGATCGCTGCAGAAACTTCCTCCCCCTTGCTACGGGGTTAGGTAAACCGACAATTCGTTCGTCCTGAGCTTGTCGAAGGACACCCCATCCCTCTGGATTGCCGAGCGGCGAGCCACTTCGTGGGTTCCGGCCTTCGCCGGAACGACGGTGGGGCAGGATGTGGGGATCCGACCAAGGCTGACTGCTGAGAGTCCCTAGCCCCCGAAGAAGTCTGCAAGCCTCTCAAGCGCAACTTCGTAGCGGTCCCTCGGCGAGCAGCCGTACGAGATCCTGATGAAGTCGCTCCACTGGGTACCGAAGGCCCTGCCGGGGACGGTCAACACATGGGCGTTCTCAAGCAGCTCCGACTCTAGCTCCCGGCGGTCGCTGCCGACGGCGTCGGCTCTCACCATCGCGAACAGCGCGCCGTTGGTCCTTTGCCAGTGCAGGGCAGGGGACTCGACGACGACGCTCTGAAGCATGTCGCGACGCTCGTCGAGCTCTTCGATCATGCCCATCGGGTATGCGGGCATCTGCTCCAGCGCGGCAGTCGCGGCCACCTGGGCGATGATAGGCGCGCAGATGGCGGTGGCGTCCTGCACCTTCAGCGCCTGCCTGATGAGTCCAGGGTCGGCGACCATGTAGCCTATGCGCCACCCGGTCATGCCGAGGGTCTTGGACAGGCTGCCAAGTGTGACCAGGTACTCCGACGACTCGACGGCCGACATCGGGTCGGTGTGCTCAGCGCCGTCGTAGCAGAAGACCTCGTAGGCGTCGTCGGTGATGACGTAGATGCCGCGCTCGGTGAGGCTCCTGGCAATCGCCATGACCTCGTCTGGATCGTACACCGTGCCGGTCGGGTTGTTCGGGGAGATGATCACGACGGCCTTTGTGCGCGGTGTTATGACTCTCTCGACGTCCTCCAGTCTCATCTGGAAGCCGTCCTCCTCGCTCAGAGGGATTTCCCGGACTGCCCCCTGGCAGAGCTCGATGGCCATGTGGTGGTTGAAGTAGTACGGTGAGGCTATGGCGACCTCGTCTCCCGGGTCCAGGATTGTCATCATTGTGACCATGAAAGCCTGGTTGGAGCCCGGAGTGACGAGCAACTGACTGTCAGGGTCTACCTCGACGTTGTTGAAGTCTGACAGCTTCCGAGCGAGCGCCTGACGCAGCTCCGGGATGCCAGCGTCCGGGCCGTAGGTGTGGAGTCTAGGGCCGAAGCTGTCCAGCGCATCCCTGACGGCCTCGACCATCTCCGGCGGCGGGCCGAAGAACGGCACGCTCTGACCAAGGCTGATGACGTCGCCACCGGCAGCGTTGAGCTCCGCCATGCGCGTGTTCAGCGCATCGATCGGCGGCATCGAGACCCTGCGAACGCGCTCTGGAATTGTGAGACCTCGAGACGTGACTCTCAGTTCACTCTAGCATTCTTCGTAATGGTCGTCAGAATCGCTACGATCTGATTGGACTCGTCAAGCAGGTCGCCTAAGCGCTGTTGATCAACGATCCCTGCTGCCGATAGGAGCCTGAGCCAATAGTGTGTCTCTCGCGCCTCTTTGCAGGCTATCGATATCTTACTTACAAAGTCGGCTCGACTCTGGCCAGCCTGCGCCTCCTCAACATTTGCGCCTACGGAGGTCGCAGAACGAAGCAGCTGGTTTGCGAGAAGCCGATTTACACCAGGGGTACGGTCAAGGTACTGGCAGAGCTTTAGCACTCGATGCGCGAAGGCAAAGGTTCTTTCTGGCAGATCAACATGAACTTGCGAACCCTGGGTGTTCACCATTCCAAATTCACTATTCACTATTTCTGTAGGCGGGTAGGGGTTTGACGCTGTACTCGGCTCCTGAGCCGACCATGCTCTCGACGGCGGCGCGGGCCGTGTCCAACGATGTGAAGCAGGGTATTCGCGCTTCGGTCGCGGCGCGGCGGATGGCGAAGCCGTCCTGTAGCACCTCGCGGTCGCCGGTGACCGTGTTGACCACGGCCTGTACCGTCCCGTCTTCGATAACGTCGACGACGTTGGGGTGACCCACAGAAAGCAGCTTCGGCAACGGGACTACCGGCAGTCCAAGGCCGGATATCATGGCGGCCGTGCCCTCAGTGGCGTACATCGTGCAGCCCGCCGCGTTGAGGTCGCGCATCATCTGGACAGACTCGGCCTTGTGTCGGTCGGCGATGCTCAGAAGCACCGAGTCGCCGGGCTTCACTGCAAGACCTGCTGCCATGAGCGCCTTGGCGACGGCGGGGGTGAACTCGGTGTCGATCCCCATCACCTCGCCTGTGGACTTCATCTCAGGGCCAAGGTAGGTATCGACTCCAGTCAGCTTGGACATCGAGAAGACTGGAGCCTTGACGGCCACCAGCTTCTGGCGCTTCCAGAGGCCGCCCTCGTAGCCCTCATCCTTGAGGGTGCGGCCGAGCATGGCCTTGACGGCCAGCCTGACCATTGGAACGCCGGTCACCTTGGAGATGAACGGAATGGTGCGGCTGGAGCGGGGGTTGACCTCGATCACGTAAATCTCGGTGCTGCCGTTCTGGTTTTCACCCTCACCTGTCGAGGGAGAGGGAGTTGAGGATCTGGGACTCCTGTACGGCGAGCCGTCTCCCACGACGACGTACTGAATGTTCATCAGACCGCGCACTTCGAGCGCCCGGCCAATTCTCGTCGTGTAGTCGACGATCGTGTCGACCTCGTCTTCGCTCAGAGTGACGCCTGGGTAGATCGCCATCGAGTCGCCGCTGTGGACACCGGCGCGCTCGACGTGTTCCATGATGCCGGGAATCAGCACGGTCTCGCCGTCACAGACGGCGTCGACCTCCACCTCGCGACCCTCGAAGTACTTGTCGATGAGCACACGCCTGCCCGATCCGGCATCGAACGCGCTCGTCATGTAGCGCACGAGCTCGGAGGCGTTCTGGACTATCTCCATCGCGCGCCCGCCAAGCACGTAGCTTGGACGCACCAGCACCGGGTAGCCGATCTCCTGCGCGACGGTCAGAGCCTGCTCCATGTCCATCACAGCGGAGCCCGGCGGGTTCGGAATTCCGACCATAGCCAGGAACTCCTCGAACAGGTGACGGTCAGAGGCGGTGTCTATCGATTGCGCCGTAGAGCCGAGAATCGGCAGCCGCGCCTTATCTAGAGACTGGGACAGGTTGATGGCTGTCTGGCCTCCGAACTGCACCATGGATGGCGGGATGATCGGGTCTCCGTTCTCCGACCCGATGGCCTCGTTCTCCAGGATGTCCCTGACCGACTCCTCGTCGAGCGGCTCAAAGTAGAGCCTGTCACTGGTATCGAAGTCAGTCGAGACGGTCTCAGGGTTGGAGTTGGCCATCACGCTCTGGATGCCCTCCTCCTGCAGCGCCCATGCCGCGTGGACCGAGCAGTAGTCGAACTCGATGCCCTGTCCTATGCGAATCGGACCGCTGCCAAGTACCAGCGCCTTGGAGTCGGGTGTCGGCAGCGCCTCGTTCTCCTGCTCGTAGGTGCTGTAGAAGTACGGTGTGAGCGCCTCGAACTCGGCGGCGCAGGTGTCGACCATCTTGTATACGGGACGAATGTCCCACTCCTGGCGCTGAGCGCGTACCTGCTCGGCGCTGCGGTCGGTGAGAACGGCGATCTTCTCGTCGCCGAAGCCGAGTCGCTTGGCCATCCACAGCAGCTCTGGGGTCAATGTCTCGTCCAGCAGCCTCAGCTCCATCAGGGCGATGCGGTTGAATGCCCTGGTGAACCACGGGTCGATGCCTGTCGCCCTGGACACCTCTTCAGGGGTCTTGTTCCTGCGAAGCGCGGCCATGAGCGCCCATAGCCTCTCGTCGTTCGGGTTGATAGGCAGGTGGGTGAGAGGGTCTTCGTCGCTGTCCCACCCGGAGTCCTCCCAGAGCAGCGACCGGTTGGTGATCTCAAGCGACCTGACGGCCTTCTGGAACGCCGCCTCGAAGGAGCGGTCGATAGCCATGACCTCGCCCGTCGCCTTCATCTGTGTGCCGATAACACGGTCGCCGAGCGGGAACTTGTCGAACGGCCAGCGTGGAATCTTTACCACGCAGTAGTCGAGTGCGGGCTCGAACGCGGCGAGTGTCTGCTGGGTGACGGCATTCGGGATTTCGTCGAGGCGCTTGCCGACCGCGATCTTCGCCGCGACCCTGGCTATCGGGTAGCCGGTCGCCTTGGAGGCAAGCGCAGAGCTGCGGCTGACGCGGGGGTTCACCTCGATGATGTAATAACTGTCTTCGGCGCGACCGCCGCCTGGAAGCGTCTCGGCGACGACATCCCCGGGTTCGAGGGCCATCTGAATGTTGCAGCCGCCCTCGATTCCCAGCGCGCGGATGATCTTGAGGCTTGCGGACCTCAGGAACTGGTACTCCTTGTCGGTCAGCGTCTGGCTTGGCGCGACCACGATGCTGTCGCCGGTGTGGACGCTCCATGTTGCAGATGGTGATGCAGTTGTCCGCGCCGTCGCGCATCACCTCGTACTCGATCTCTTTCCAGCCGACCAGCGACTTCTCGACCAGCACCTGGGTGATGGGGCTCGCTGCGAGGCCGCTCCTGACGAACTGGTCGAACTCATCGACGGTGTTGGCGATGCCTCCACCGGTGCCGCCCAGCGTGTACGCGGGCCTAATGACCAACGGCAGACCGATGTCGTCCATGACCCGGTAGGCGTCTTCCACAGACTCTGCTATCTCAGACGGCGGCACAGGCTCTCCGATGCTCACCAGCAGGTCTCTGAACAGCTCGCGGTCCTCGGCGTTGCGTATAGTCTCAAGCGGAGTGCCGAGCAGTCGCACATCGTACTTGTCCAGGATGCCGGCGTCGGCAAGCTCCACTGCGAGGTTGAGGCCGGTCTGACCTCCGAGCGTCGGCAGCAGCCCGTCGGGGCGCTCCTGGTCAATGATCCGGTCCAGTACCTCGATGGTCAGGGGCTCGATGTAGACGACATCGGCGATGTCCTCATCGGTCATGATCGTCGCCGGGTTCGAGTTCACGAGGACGGTAGTGACGCCTTCCTCTCGCAGCGCCTTGCACGCCTGCGTGCCTGCGTAGTCGAACTCCGCAGCCTGGCCAATGACGATCGGCCCCGAGCCGATAACAAGTACTTTAGTCGGTTTTTCCTGAATGGGCCTACCTCCAGCCTGGCCTAATGTCATACATCTACCCTTTGACCACCTGGTCTGAGGGCTAGGTATTCAGTGAGTTTGTCCGGGAAGTTGATGGTCATGCCGTCCGCGCCGCACTCGACGACGTGTCGCATGAGATCCTCGCTGTACACGCCCTGACACCTGACCACGAATCCGCGCTCGTGGAGCGTGCGGACCAGTTCAGGGGTCGTGATGTTCGCTCTGGGGCAGACCTGGTCCAGTCCAAGAGCGACAGCCTGTTCGATGATCGAGTCGTCCCAGTCCACAGGTCCGAGCGGCACCAGCCAGCCGGTGGTCAGCTCAGGTGCGTACTCTCGCACCTCGTCGAGCCACGGTCTCCAGAACGACGTAATCGTGACGTCGTCGGTCATCCCGTGTGCCCTGACCATGTCGGCTACTCGACTCGCCAGCCCCTCAGCGCGGGCCTTGATCTCGATGTGGAAGTGCAACCGTCCCTTGTAGTGCTCGAAGAGCTCGGCCAGGGTCCTGATTCGCTCACCAGCGTACTCGGACCCGAACCACGATCCGGCGTCGAGTTCACGGAGCTCAGCGAGGGTCAGGTCAGCGACGGGGCCGGAGCCGTCAGTGGTGCGGTCCAGTGTGTCGTCATGTATGACGACGATATGGCCGTCGCGGCTGAAGTGGACGTCGATCTCAATATGGTTAACTCCCAATTCGAGCGCCTTGTCGTAAGCCGCAAACGTGTTCTCGGGGGCATATTCAGAAGCTCCACGGTGTGCGATGTTGAGGAACCCAGACGATGAAGTCATTGCTTGTCCGCTTCCTGAAAAGGAGGTTCGTACAGGTCAAGCTCCGGTATGCGGACGAACACTCCGTCAAAGGTGTATAGGGGAACACCGTACCTGATTGCGGTGGCGGCGATGACGATGTCGAGATCGGAGATAGTCACACCAGCACGCATGTAGCGCCCGCTCAGTCTCCCTGCCCACACCCATGTCGGCGGGTCCAATTCAAGAAAGTCCAGGGAGGTAATCCGTTCGCTCAGGAAATTGAACTCGTCGTCGGATCGAGCACCCCTCAGGTACTCCATGATAACTGGCCCCGTCACTGCGGCATCACCAGATACGATGAGAGAAGCTAGATGTCCCGCTTCTTCAGAATTCGGAAGCCTCTGTGCATGTACCAAGACCGAAGATTCCACCAAGATAGTCAAGAAGGATCCTTCCCGATGGAATCCAGGAAACTCCTTCGTCTCTCGTCGAGTTTGGCGGCTTCTTCACTGAAGTCGTCAACGACGATTCTGCCCCACGAGTCTATTAGCTCCTGAGCATACTTCCGACGAATGAACTCCTTGAGTGCCACGTTAACGGCCTTACTCTTGGAACTTTCACCTGTGGCGTTAACAACCCGATCCAGCAATCTGCTATCGATGTCGAGTGTAGTCCTCATCGGACAGCCTCACATTTATTTGCATCATTATCCAGCATCATTCTTAGACATCATAATATCACATCATGGACGCGTCTGAAGAGAAATGCGAATCAGGACGAGTGCTCCCTTACGAGGTCCATAAATCTGTCGAAGAGGTACTCGTTGTCGCGGGGGCCGGGGGATGCTTCGGAGTGGTACTGGATGCTCATGATCGGTAGGGATGTGTGTCGAAGGCCCTCGACTGTCCCGTCGTTGAGGTTGATGTGGCTGACCTCGAGGTCTGACGGCAGGCTGTCGGGGTCGACGGCGTATCCGTGGTTCTGTGCGGTTATGTGGACGCGGCCCGTTGCGATCTCCTTGACCGGGTGGTTGCCGCCCCTGTGCCCAAACTTCAGCTTGTAGTTCCGGCCTCCGAACGCACGGGCAATGATCTGGTTGCCGAGGCAGATGCCCATCATCGGCACACGACCGACCAGCCCCTTGGCGGTGTCGACTGCGTAGTCCAGCAGGTCCGGGTCGCCGGGACCGGGAGACATCAGCACGCCATCCGGCTTCATCGCGAGCAGATCATCTGCCGACGCGGTTGCCGGGTATGCCATGACCTCGCATCCGCGCGTGCGCAGGTTGCGCAGTATGTTGTACTTCAGACCGCAGTCTGAGACCAGCACACGGTACTTTCTTTCAAGCGGCTCAACACCGGTCAGGGGAGTCTCCCAGCCGTACGGCTCAGCGGTCGAGACCTCTCGCACGAAGTCTGTGCCTTCGTAGGTCGGCATCTCCCTGAGTCTGGCGAGAGCCTGTTCCGGTGACTCAGCGATCGCGATGGTGCCCATCATTACACCGCTCGTCCTGAGCCGGCGGGTGATCGCACGCGTATCCACGCCGCTGAGTCCGACGATGCCCTGCGACTTCAGGAAGTCGTCCAGCGTCATGTCGCTGGCAGCGTGGCTCGGAGCATCGCAGTGGTCGCGCACTACGAATCCTGATACCTGGATCTTGCGCGATTCGTAGTCGTCCCTGTTGATCCCGTAGTTGCCGATGAGCGGGTACGTCGGCACTACGATCTGACCAGCGTAAGACGGGTCGGTGAGGATCTCCTGGTACCCCGTCATCGACGTGTTGAACACGACCTCACCGTGCGTCCGCTGCGACGTTATAAGACGAGCCGTCTTCAAGTACCAGGTGGGCGAATTGAGTCATTGGTCGCAGACGAACCTCCGGGGCAGGCTGGGCCCATACAGGATAAAGGCGATTCGCCCTCGCGTGCAAAGCAGATTTGAGCCGACTGTGCATGATTGCACCGTCATGGAACCTAGAACTGTCGGACTTCGACGACAGCGGCTGACTTGACCACTACGGTTGCTGCGGGCTGGGCGTAGCTTCCAGTTGCTTCGGGTCGTAGCCCACCAGTTCCACGAAACCCCAGCCCGTTACAGGCTGGCCCTCGCGTTGTCCGGTCACTGAAACCGCCCCCTCCCAGTAGGATACTTTTATGAACTCGCTGGTGAACTCGGACTGTTCCACATAAGGCGTCAACTCCAGGTCCAGTCCCAGAGGTGCGACCTCCACCCGCCAGCCCGATGGGTACTCTACGCCAGTTTCCGGGCTCACCCAGATTCCCAGCGGGGTAATCGAAATGTCATCCTCGTCGTAGTGGGTCACGCCGCCGTTGGGCTCCCGGTAGGTGCCGTGCCCGGCCAGATGGCGGTGTCCGTCCGGGTCCCATATAACAGCAACCATCAGGTCCGAGCCGTCATCAAGCTGAATGCTGGACCAGTCCCACCCGATGTCAGTTCGGGTGATATCGCCCCATTGATGATCCATCCAGCCCGGGCCGCTCACCTCGCGGCGCCCTCCAGTGTCGTCTATCCAACCGGATACTGCGAGGCGAGTACGGGAGTAGTAGTACGTTGAGCCTGCCTCCGGCCCCATGTCCACAAGGCCGTTACCACCGTGCAACACCGGCTCCCGTTGGGACACTGCGCTCAGTTCCAGGTCAACCGGGCCATCTGCTCCGCTGAGCTGGAAGCCCATATCGTAGCCGTCAGGACCACCGCGCATGGTCCAACCGCCGGTAGCGATGTCCACCCCGTCGGCTTCGGGCTGTGTCGGCGCCAGCGCCGGAGTTTCCGCGTCGTAGTGCGCACCGCTCCGGTGGTCTCCCAGGGTCGCCTGCAACAGGTGAGGTGTACCGCCGCTAGTTCCCTCCAACTGGAAGGTGACGAAGTGATAACTGTATTCGCCGCCGGCATTGTCGCGCAGCATCCCGTTGAAGTACCACCATTCGATGGGCGTGTCATGAGACCCTTCGTCCTTTGGGAAGACCACTGCCGTTGTAGACGACTGTGGCGGAGACTCGACAGGCGATGGTTCGGCTGTGGGAGTGGGAGCGGGGGTCTGAGTCGGCGGCACGACTAGAGACGGTGCAAGTTCGGAAGCGGGTTCCGGTGGAGGCGGTCCTGATGAGCAGCCGATCGCGAACAGGATCGTTAGAGCGATCATGGAGAGGGTTTTAGGCCAGGTGAAGGACAGTGGAATGTGGATGCTCCTCTACATGCAAGGACTGAACCATCACAGAGTTTACGTTATGTCTATCTTGATTCTTTGTACCCATGGTCGCGTTCGTGCTTGAACGCGGCCCATCCCTGCTCCTCGCGAATGCGATGACGTCCGGCGCCGACCGTGTCCTCCGCCTCCAGCATGTCCTGAAGCGCGTCGTTTTCGCGGTAGCGAACGGAGTCGATCAGGCCCATCTGCTCGTACACGAGGTTGACGAGTCGCTTGTTGAGCCGGACCACCGAAGGCGGGAGCACCGCGAGCTTGTGCGCCATCTCGTTGGCGGCCTCATCTAGCTCGTCGTCCGGGACGACTCGGTTGACCATGCCCATGCGCAGAGCGTCCTCTGCTGTGACGATCTCGCCCAGGAGCAGTATCTCTTTGGCCTGCTTCTGTCCGGTGATAAAGGGAGTGATGAGCATCGGAATGCCGAATCCGTGGCGTATCTGGATCTCGCCCATACGCGCACTCTCGGCGGCGATGGTAAGGTCGCACACGCCTGCCAGCTCGCATCCCTGGCCCACAGCGTGGCCGCGTACTGCTGCGATCACGGGCTTCGGGAACGACCAGATGCGTAGCTGCAGATCGATCGCGTTCGGAGCGGGGTCGTCGTCAGGGTAGAGCGACGACCACAGGTCGCCTCCCGCCGAGAAGGCGCGTCCGGCCCCTGTCAGGATCACAGCGCGCACGTCCTCGTCTGACTCGGCCTGGTCGAAAGCGCCGTCGAGGAGTCGATTGACGTTCTTGTTGATGGCGTTGAGCACGATGGGGCGATTTAGCGTAATCCGCGCGACCCCGTCTCTGGCCTCGTACAGCACGTCGTCCGGCGACGGTGGCGGGATGGGGATGCCGTCGGGGGTCTTCTTCCAAGTGCTGGTGTCCTGGTCGGTTGTCATGGTGTTATCTCCTATGTCGGGACAAACGGTACCATACGGCTTGGCGTCTGCCTGGAGCTTGTGTCAGTTTGATAGGCAGTGTTTTCACCCTCACCCTAACCCTCTCCCTGAGGGAGAGGGGACTTTCGATGCCGGAGCGTGGGGCCGACTAAACTGATACAGGTTCGTCTGACTGCAGCCGATTACCTCTGGATATCATACGATGCTAAACTCGACAGGCGAACGGGGCAGCCTACCTACGGCGTACATGAGGCACTTGAAGTGGGTAAGCCATCTCCCAGCGTACACGCTAAGTCGCGACTGGAGAGGACATAATGGCAAGAATTCTTGAGGGCAAAGTATCGATCATCACTGGCGCCGCTACGGGCATCGGTAGGGCGACAGCCGAGCTGTTTTCGAGTGAGGGCGCTTCCGTGGTCGTGGCTGACCGGAACGATGTCGAGGGCGAGCGAACGGTGGCCAGCATCAATGAACGGGGCGGCGACGCCATATACGTCGAGACCGACGTTTCCAAGTCTGGCGACGTGCAGCGGATGGTGGAGCGGGCCGTTGAACGATTTGGTCCCCCGGATATCCTGGTGAACAACGCTGGGATCTTCATTCGTATGGTGCATCGAGTCCATGAAATCACCGACTTGGAATGGGATCTGACCCTGCAGACAAATCTGAAGGGTGCCTTCTACTGCTGCAAGTATGTGCTGCCTCACATGATGGAAAAGGGTGGGGCGGTCGTTTCGATATCCTCGGTATCGGCCCTCGGAGGAGGGGGCATGGCCAGTCCGTACGGCATCAGCAAGGCCGGTTTGATCAGTCTGGGAAGGGCGGTCGCGAGTGAGTACGCTGAGTACGGGATTCGGTCGAATGTCATCCTTCCAGGACTTACAGACACGCCGCAGGCCAGGGGATCGACGGGCAGCACGGAGCGGTTTGAGGAGAGGACCAACGAGATTCTCCTGGGAAGACCGGGGAAGCCCTCAGACATAGCTCAACTCATTCTCTTCCTGGCGTCGGAACAGTCTTCATTCATCACGGGGGCCAGCTACATAATCGATGGCGGCGGAAATCTTTCCAGTCAGTAGACGCTGCAGCGTTATCCCACGTTGAGGAGGTCCTAAGACCGTGGAGACATTGAGAGAACTGATAGAGATGGCCGTCGCAGACTACGGGTTCAGGCTTGCCGTGATGTGGGGTCCTGACGACGTCATCGCCATGTCGTCGCTAACCGACGAGGAAGCGTCGGTGCTGAAACGAGATCTGCTTCCAGAGCTGAAGGCTCTGCCTGATCCGGTGGAGCCGGCTGATCGGTCGGGGGTAAATGAGAGGCTGATGGAACTTGCGGAGGGGAGATTGGGGTCTGGCTGAGGGTAGTTCACCCCACAATTGGCCGTAGGAAGACATCAGCACCTGGTAGGAGCCTCAACCACCTTCGTCTCCCATCCCTCAAATTGCCCGAACCACTGTTTTGCCAAGCTTCATGTACCGAACGCACGAGTGGTGGTAGTGTCTCTCCGCGATTCTTCCAAAGTAAGTCTCCAAGACCGTCTATGGCTCACGCCGTTCTATTGGGAGATGCCGGACGCGAACCTGACGTTCGCTCACGCTTAAAATAGCTCCTCGGTCAATGTCTGGTTCAAATTCCGAGATCAGGTACGTTAAGTGATTATTGAGGATCTGAGGCTGCATTCTTCTGAGGCGAAAGATGATCACACTCGGCAGTTCGGCACCACTCGCAGCCATTAGCTCGCCAAAGTCGAGGTCATGAGTAAGGAGTATGCGGCTTTCACTGCGGGCCTTGTGCAGTATGTCCGGGTCCTTCATCCTGTGGAGGCGTTGTTCATAGAGATGAAGAGCATCGTGCCCGAGGCAATTTAGGAACTCAACTGTTAGAGGAGAAATCCCAACGTCTGCCAGGAACCTCACGTTGTGACAGGCTCCATCGGGTGAATGCTCTCTTCCGCCAGCCACGCTGCATATCGTAGGCATTGACGGACATCTTCGGATTCGAGGTACGGATACGCTTCTATGATCTCGTCCGTGGACATGCCGCTGGCTACCAGATTCAGCACGAGGGAAACCGTGATGCGCATACCACGAATACATGCACGTCCCCCCATTACCTGGGGATCATGAGTTATCCGGTCTAGCTCAGGCATTCACGCACCTCCGATCAACCTTAGACGATCTGATTGTACGTCATCATCAAGAGGCGTGTCCGTTCGAGTACACCACCTTACCGCCCACCAGCGTCATTGACACCTGGCCGTGGAGGGTTTGGCCGTGGAGGGGGGAGTTCTTGCCCTTGGACTCGAACGCATCGACGTCGACCGTCCACTTGGCGTTGGGGTCGAAGATCGTGACGTCGGCGTTGGCGCCGGGCTTGAGGCTGCCGATGTCGGTGCGGCCCAGGAACTCTGCTGGAGCCGAGGTCAGCTTCTCGATCATGAGCGGCAGTCCGACCTGGCCTGCGTGCACCAGCGACATGACAGACCCGAGCGCAGTCTCCAGGTTGCTGATGCCCATCGCCGCCTCCTCGAAGGTGCACAGCTTTTCGATCTGATTGTGCGGAGCGTGGTCGGTAGCGATCACGTCGATCGTACCGTCGCAGAGGCCAGCGGCCATAATCTCCATGTCGGAGCGGGCGCGCAACGGTGGGTTCACCTTGGCATAGGTGTCGTACGCGGCGGTCTCTAGCGCGTCGAATGGATGGCCGCCAGCGTTGCCCATTACCGCCTCGTCGGTCAGCGTGAGGTGGTGAGGCGTGATCTCGCAGGTCACACGGACACCGCGCTCCTTCGCGCTGCGGACGAGGTCCAGCGTTCGCTCAGTTGAAATGTGCGCCAGGTGGATGTGTCCACCGGTAAGCTCGGCGAGCATGATGTCGCGCGCGACCATCGTCTCCTCCGCCGAGTTGGGCGCTCCCTGGATTCCGAGACGATTGGACACCCACCCCTCGTTCATGTGGCCATCCCTGAACAGGTCCGGCGTCTCGCAGTGGTTGATGATCGGGAGCCCGAGTCCTGACGCGTAGCTCAGAGCCTGTCGCATGATGTTGGAGTCGACAACCGGGTGACCGTCGTCACTGAAGCCGATGCAGCCAGCCTCTGCGAGCTCTGCCATCTCTGCGAGTTCAGCTCCCGCTGATCGCTTCGTGACGCATCCGATGGGGAGAACACGCACCGCGCCCTCCGTCCGGGCCTTCTCCATCACGTACTCGACCGTGGCGCGAGTGTGCATGGTAGGCTCGGTGTTCGGCATCGCGCACACGGTCGTGAAGCCGCCCTTCGCGGCGGCGCGGGTGCCCGAGGCGATGGTCTCCTTGTACTCCAGTCCGGGATCACGCAGGTGACAGTGGAGGTCGATGAACCCGGGACTGACTACCATTCTTTCAGCGTCGATGACTTGAGCGTTCTCAGGTGTCGCGATATTGGCTTCGACACGAACGACTCTGCCATCCCCGATGAGAACGTCTCCGATCATGTCCACGCCCTCTGACGGGTCGATTACCCTACCGCCCTTTATGACAACTAGCGCCACTTTATTCACTCCTATTCAACATAGTCAGCATCGGTCGCACGTAGTCCCACATGGGTAGATCGGACTCGCCGTCCCACCATGCGAGTTCGACATGCTCATAGCTGAGTGAGACTTCGCCGCTCGCTTCAACAAGAAAAACGCTGTGTACCTGTCCCCAGAAGTCGCCAGTTTTCTGGCAGCCGAAGAACTCGCAGTACTCGAAGAGATAGTCAACCCTGGAGGCGACTAGTCCTGTCTCCTCCTTCAACTCTCTGTGCAATGCAACCAGCAGGGGTTCGCCATCCTCTATCCCTCCACCGGGCAGACTGAATTCGACGTCCACCGGCTCCCTGAGCAGTAGGAGCTTTCCGTCACGCATTACCAGTGCGGTCGCCCGGTGCCGGATCTTTCTCTTAGGTGTGTTGCCCATCTGGCTTCAGAGCCGCGCGACGATTCCGCGCACGTGCGGGAAGACAGGCGTGTCGTCCCTGGTGTCCCACCATGTGAAGCCGTCGACATCGCCCCGCACGACGACTTCGCCCTCGGCTTCCACTTCGTAGAGGTGGTGGTCGTTGTACTTGCCCTCGTGCGTGAACAGGTACCTGATTGACATCGCCTCCAGACTGGTCTCCTCATGAAGCTCTCTCGCGGCCGCTATGATCGGAAGCTCATCGCGCTCGATGCCTCCGCCGGGGAGAACATAGGCATCGCGCCCTCGGTCCCTGACCAGAAGCAATCTGCCGCCGCGCCACATGATCAGGGTCGCCCTGTGGCGGGGGAGTGTCCCATCCCAGCCTGGGTAGGAGGTGGGCCTGTCGGTGCGGGGTTCTGGTGATTCTTCTTGCATATGGTCTGCTCCTGCGGGTGTGTGAGGTGGGTGTTCGGCCTTTTCACCCTCACCCCAACCCTCCGCGGCGGAAGAGGGGGCCTAATGGCTGGTGTCCATGCTGGTCCGCATACCTTCACCCACTTCTGTTGTTCCTTTAGGGAAGGGGAAGCTTGTGGCCGCCTCTCACTCCTCTACGGCAGTCTTGGATAGCCTTCTCGGATTGGAGTGGCCACGCTGTACAGCAGCGCCATGCGGATGGCTACGCCGTTTGTGACCTGTTCTTCGATCATCGAGCGTGAGCCGTGGGCGACTGCCGGGTCTATCTCCACGCCCTCGTTCATCGGGCCGGGGTGCATCACCAGTGCTCCCGGACTTGCCAGCTTCAGCCGCTCCTCGTTGATGCCGTACTCACGTGAGTACTCTCTCAGCGAAGGAAGGTGCCCGGCCTGCTGACGTTCGAGCTGCAGTCGCAGCGCGTACACCACGTCCGCACCTTCGAGAGCGTTTTCGATGTCTGTGACGATCCTGACATTCGCGAACGGGTGGCCTTCGATGTCGGCCCTCCGGTCGAGCAGGTCCTGGGGAAGCAGTGTAGGTGGGGCGCAGAGCGTTACTTCAGCGCCCATCGTTGTCAGTCCCCACAGGTTGGAGCGTGCGACACGGCTGTACAGGATGTCGCCTACGATGGCCACCTTGAGTCCCTCGACGCGGCCGAAGTAGTTGCGCATTGT
Source organism: Dehalococcoidia bacterium (assembly GCA_021295915.1). Lineage (NCBI taxonomy): Bacteria > Bacillati > Chloroflexota > Dehalococcoidia > Dehalococcoidia bacterium. The sequence continues at coordinate 38,617 of JAGWBK010000013.1, read as the reverse complement.
GTACATATCCAGCAGCGCCTGCGTCGGGTGTGCATGGGCACCGTCTCCGGCGTTGATGACGCACGCGTCCAGGTGCCGCGCCAGGAAGTGGGGAGCGCCGGAGTGTCCGTGCCTGACGACGATGATGTCGGCGTTCATGGCCTGCAACGTGAGCGCGGTGTTGTACAGTGACTCACCCTTCTCCACGCTGCTGCCTGAGCCGGACACGTTGATGACGTCTGCGCTAAGTATCTTGCCAGCCTGCTCGAACGACACCCGCGTGCGCGTGCTCGCCTCTGTGAACAGGGTGATGACCGTCTTGCCCCTCAGCGTGGGCACCTTCTTGATCTCGCGGTTCATCACCTCGCGCATGGCGTCGGCGTTCTGGAATGTGTCCTCGATCTCCTGACGGGAGAAGTCGTCCATGTCGAGTACGTGCCTGCGTCCGGGGACGTAGGTCGGCCTTGGGCGCTCGAACGGCACGACCGGAGGCCGCTCTATTGGGATCGTCTGAGTCATGCGTCCACCTTTCTGGACAGGAGCACCTCGTCCACGCTGTCGATCTCTGTCAGCCTCACGTCCACCTCCTCGTCGTTGGAGGTTGGGACGTTCTTACCCACGTAGTCGGCCCGCAATGGCAGCTCGCGATGGCCGCGGTCGACGAGCACGGCGAGCTGGATCTGGCTGGGCCGTCCGAAGTCGGTGAGCGCGTCCATTGCGGCGCGTATGCTGCGCCCGGTGTACAGGACGTCGTCGACGAGCACAACGCGAAGTCCCTGGATGGGCGGTATGCTGGTAGGGCGCATCAGTGGGCGTGCGCCGCCGGCCAGATCGTCACGGTACAGCCCTATGTCGAGCGAGCCTACCGGCACGTCCTTATCCTCGAAGCCCTTGACGAACTCCGCGATGCGTTGCGCAATCGGGACTCCCCCGCTGTGGAGGCCCACGATCACGAGGTCGTCCGCGCCGCCGTTGCGCTCCAGAATCTCGTGGGAGATTCTGACCAGCGCGCGCCGCATCTCATCGGAGGTGAGTATCCGTCGACCGATTGGAGGTGCTTCGCCCTGGGTCAACAAAAAAACCTCTTGCCGTTGCTGGCAAGAGGTTCGCGGCCGTGTCGGATGTGGCCGCGCGTGGCGGCGACCGTTGCTCCGCTTCGTCCCCCGTATCGTGGTACGGGGTGACGTTCCTTGCCAGCCTCACTGGACCGACTTAAAGGGTTAGGGCAGCCTCACGCCTATCAAGGCCACCGGGGAAATTCTAAGCAGACCGCTCCTGCGGTTGCAAGGTGCGGTCTTGTGAATTGACGACGAATCCGGCCCGTGCAGAGCTCAGTCAGAGTGTCAAGGCAGGCTTAGAGTGTGTAGTGCTCGCGGGCGGCGAGATGCTTGGGGTCGTCGAGCCTGAACGTGTCGGGGTTGTGGCCGAGTTCCAGGGCCAGCCAGTATGTCAGGAGTTGGAGCGGGACCAGGTACACGATCGGCGAGAAGATCTCGTCGCACTCGGGCACGCTGATGACCGTATCTACGAGTTCGGCACGGACGCCATCTCCCGCCTGGAGGATGCCTGCGGTGCGAGCGCCAACCTCGGAGGCGGCTCCCATGATGTCGACCGTCCTGTCCTCCGGGCCATCTTCGGGTGGGGCGATGAATGTAACCAGGCAGCCTTCATCGGTAGACACGAATGGACCGTGGAGGTACTGCTCGAGATGCAGTCCCTCTGTCGTCGTGTAGTTGGCCTCCTTCATCTTGAGGGCGGCCTCGTAGGCCGTGGATGCGTTCGCGCCTGTTCCGACGAAGTAGAACCGCTGCACGTCGACGGATTTGGCAGCCCACTCTCTTACTACGCTCTCCGAGGAAATAGCCTCCCGTACAAGATCCGGCAGGCCGGCGAGTGTCTCGGCTGTGTGCTGTGAGGATAGCTCGATTGCGAGCATTGTCAGCGCGGTAATTGCAGCTGTGTGAGAGACTGTGAATGCCGACGACGGGTCGTGGAAGGAGGTCTCCACGACAGCGTTTGCGAGTTCGCGGCGGGCATCCGAACCTATGCCTGTCAAAAGCGCTGTCTTCGCTCCAGCCTCGTGCGCGTATTCCAGTGAACGCAAAGAGTAGGTCTTCGTACCTCGGTGACTGAGGACTATTACTGCGTCATCGTCGCTAAGAGAGGGCGGACGGTTGTAGAACTCGAATGAGTTCCATGCACGCGCGTCCTCCCGATTTCCCACTGTTCTCAGGAGGTGCTCTCCGATGAGGGCGGCGTGCCAGGATGTGCCGATTCCGACGACGTGCACCCTCGAAGAATTGCGGACCAACTCCGCCACCGCACTGACGTTTTCGCCCTCGTCTGCGAGAACGCGAGCGATCGATTCCGGCTGTGCCATAATCGCGTCGTGCATGTGGTACGGGTGACCTGTCCGCATTGCAGAAAGTGTCATCGGGTTGCCTCCATAGCAAGCTAACTCTCACGTGCGAGGATACACACGGAAACGTCATCATGTCACCAGTTGGGCACCTGAGTTGTGCAGGGGTTGAGCCTGTGTCAGTTTGGTAGACAGTGTTTTCAACCTCACCCCCGGATCAAGTCCGGGGCAGGCTCTCACCATCTCCCTGAGGGAGAGGGGACTTTAGAAGGCACCCCCCAATTGACACAGCTTCTAAGTGGGTGAGACTTATTGACCGGAGTTAGTGCTAAAATCCAATTCGCCCTAAACACGCTGACAAGGAGTAACCCCCATGCTAGAGCGATTCAAGGTCCCGCACGAGGATGAGACGCGCGTTCCGCACGATGCGCTGCACGAGACGGTTACGTCGATCTTCGAGAAGATGGGCGTAACGAGTGACGACGCGGAGGTCGGAGCAGACGTGCTCGTGGCGACCGACTTACGGGGCGTCGAGACGCACGGCGTGTCGAACATGCTGCGCTCTTACGTTCAGGGTTACTCCCAGGGGACGCTGAACTCCCGGCCAGACTGGCGGATCGTGCGCGAGTCGCCGTCGTCCGCGACCGTGGACGCCGACCGCGGCCTCGCCGTGATACTGGGGCCAAAGGCGATGAACATTGCTATCGAGAAGGCCCGCAACGTTGGTGTCGGCGTTGTCACCATGTACAACGCCGGGCACTCGGGCGCCATCGGGCACCACGCGATGCTCGCGGCCCAGGCCGACATGGTCGGAATGACGGCCACGGCCGGCGGTCTGCTGGTGCTCCCTACGTTCGGAGCGGAGCCTCGAATGGGCACCAACCCGATCGCCATCGCCGCGCCGGCGAGGTCGGAGCCGTTCCTGCTGTTCGACGCAGCGACCTCTGCCATCGCCGGCAACAAGCTGCAACTCGCCAATCGCGTCGGGGCGAACATGCTGGGAGGCTGGATATCCGGTCTCGACGGCGATCCAATTCTCGACGAAGTACCGCTCCCTGAGAGGGGCCAGTACTACCAGCTGCCTCTTGGTGGCACCCGCGAACAGGGTTCTCACAAGGGCTACGGCTTCAGCCTGATGTCCGAGGTTCTCACGTCGCTGCTGTCCGGCGACAAGCCGACCATGCTCAGTCAGGAGGGCGGCGGAAGTCACCACTACTTCGCGGCGTACAACATCGAGTCCTTCTGCGACCTCGACGAGTTCAAGGACAACATGGACGACATGCTCAGGACGCTCCGGGAGACACCGCCTGCTCCGGGCCATGATCGCGTCATGTACCCAGGACTTTCCGAGTACGAGGAGGAGCAGGAGCGCCGCGCCAACGGCATTCCGCTGCATAACGAGGTCATCGAGTGGTTCAGCGACATCTGCGCTGAGCTGCAGCTTCCCGCTCTGCGCACGTTGTAGATTGGCGCGATGCTCGGCACCCGCACTCTGCTTGTCGTGGTCATGGCCCTGGCGATGATGGGGCTTGCCTGCTCAACTGAAGAGCCTGACGCCCCGGTCGCCGTGGCGACGCCCTTCAAGCCGAACCCGGGGACTCCCTCGGAGGCGCCACTTCCCAATTCGTGGGTCGTGGAGTTTACTGACGAGGGTTTCGTTCCCAAAAGGCTTGAGGTAGAGGTTGGCCAGCAGGTGCAGTTCGTAAACGCGTCCGGGTCAAGTCTGTGGCCCGCGTCGAGCATCCACCCCACGCACCAGATCTTCCCCGAATTCGATTCAGGCACTCCGGTCGGTGAGGACGGTGTCTGGGCGTTCACATTCGAAAAGCCCGGATTCTGGCGATACCACAATCACATGGTGCCCGAGTACAGCGGGCTGATCGTCGCCACGGGCGGTGATGCAGTTGAGTTCGTGGAGCCACTTTCTCTGGACATCGGAGACCTGAATTTCAAGAGTCCGCCCGACCTGACTCCGAAGGCGCTTACGGACCTGTTCACGAACGACGTGCTGCTGCGCCAGTACATCCAGGACTACGGCCCCGCAAACACCGTGAAGCTGGTCGCCGAGGCAGGCGACGTGGTGGGCCAGCTCTGTCATGAGCGCGCCCACGTGACGGGGCGAACTGCGTATGAGCTTTTCGGCGCCGCGGCTTTCGCGCTGTCCAGCCATGAGTGCGAGGCCGGCGCCTACCACGGCGCGACGGAGGCCATGTTCAAGGATCGCGGCACTGTCAACCTGGAGTCGGACGTCCAGGTGATCTGCGGCGGTTCCGACGTGTTCTTCTTCAGGCTCCAGTGCATACACGGCGTCGGCCACGGCCTCATGGCCTGGACGAGCTATGAGCTATATGACTCGCTCGACCTGTGCGACAGGCTGGAGATCGACCGTGACCAGCGCGCCTGCTACTCAGGCGTGTTCATGGAGAACGTGGTCGGCGGACTTTCCGGCACGATGGGGCACTTCACCGACTACCTCTCCGACGAGGACCCGCACTATCCCTGCAATGCCCTGACCGACCGGTACGTCCCGTCGTGTTATCTCTTCCACTCGACGAGGATGCTCCTGATGTTCGAGTATGAATACGATCAGGTTGCTGACGAGTGCGCGAACGCCCCGGAATACGGGAGGTACGAGTGCTTTGAGAGCTTCGGGCGTGACCTCGCCGCTTCCTCTCTGGGAAACCCTGCCAAGGGGCTAAAACAGTGTCACGACACCGTCGACGATCCCACCCATCGTGTATGGTGCATCCAGGGGTCAGTCCAGGCACGCTTCTGGGAGATCGGCCGCGCCGATGAAGCAATCGAGATGTGCAGTCTGGCGACCTCGCCGCAGGAAAAGGAGGGCTGCTCCTGGATGATCGTCACCCGAGCGAGAGAACTTTACCCTGACCGCCCCAGCCTGGAGGCCTTCTGTGCCAGGCTGGACGTAGCCTACCAGGCGTGGTGCACCAGATGACTCAGCCGCCAGATGACCAGCTTCTGAAGAGTATCGAGGACCGCGCCGTCGAGCTTGCGCGCGGGGCGGGTGAGATCCTGTCGCGCCACTTTGGCGGCAATCTGAGCGTGGAGTTCAAGGACGATCGCGGACGCGATCCAGTCACCAACGCCGACACCGAGTCGCAGGAGTTCCTGGAGAAAGGCATCAGGGATAGCTTCCCTGACCACGGCATTCTTGGCGAGGAGGATGACGAGAAAAAGGCAGCCGAGAATGAGGCCGTGCCCGACTACATGTGGGTGCTCGACCCCTTAGACGGCACCAAGAATTTTCTGCATGGACTGCCGTTTTTTGCCTCGTCGGTGGGAGTCATGTACCGTGGTGAGCCGGTGGTGGGAGCGGTCTTCACGCCCTGGGCGGGAAGTGCTGAAGGAGTCGTTCACCATGCCCGAAGGGGTGGCGGAGCCTACACCGACGGCGACCCGATCAACGTGCTCGCCCTCGACAAGCCCGGCGCGGACCAGCTTATGACTGTCCCCGGCGCGTTCGACCGAATCTACAGGTTCGGCAAACCGATGCGGGGCACCTCTGGCGACCTGCGAGTGACCGGGTCGATCGCCTTTGAGCTCATCCTGGTGTCGCGAGGCGTTACGCAGTACATGTACACGTCGAACCCTCACCTGTGGGACATCGTCGGTGGGGTCGCCGTAGCGATGGAGGCGGGCGCCGCGTTGATGGTGGGCCAGCGCAACTCAGGCCCGATGGGGCTGTTCCCGTCGATAGCGTGGCGCAAGTCGAACGCGCTGGTTGATGAGTGGAGACAGGGGAACGCCACCCTCAGAGACCTCAGGCGGTGGGCAAGGCCGCTGATCCTCGGTGCGCCGCCGGTGGCCGATACCGTGTCACGCAACATGACGTGGCGTCGCGACCCCGCACTCCGTCTGCGCTTCTGGTGGGCCCGCCGAAGGCGGCGACGTCAGCGGTGACTTCAGGTCACAACCTACGCGAATATCTCTCCTACCGGCATCTGCCACCCGGGGACGATGTCTTCGACATCGAGCGTGTCCCCTTCGGCCAGGACCACGATGTCCGTCATCGAACGGTGTACCTTGACGACCCTCCTGCGAGGGTCAACTAGAACGACTGCGAGCGTCCCAGCATCGAGCCAGTCTGCGACTTTTTCGTCAACTTCGGTATAGAGATCACTCGGCGAGATTACCTCGACTGCGATGTCTGGCGCTCCGAGAAAGAAAACACTTCTGTCGACGATCTGTTCCACTCTCTCTCGTCGAACGAATGCTGTGTCAGGGGCGCGAATATGGTCGGGATCGGTTCCTAGTCTAAAGCCAGTCTCGGCTGCACATACCTCCCCCAGGTTGTTGGCTTTCACAAAAGTCCCGAGGGAAATGCCTATCGACATTGCGAAAACTCCGTGACCATATCCCGCAGGAGCCATCCTTCGCAGTTCTCCTCTCACGAGTTCGTACCTAAAGCCATCGTCAGGCATGTTCAGGAGTTCTTCGGCTGTTACATGGGTGGTCGTGGTAACCATGATCTACATTCTCCCATGTTGGGGACTCTTCTGCTTGCTCTCCTACCTGTAGTCCTCTGCGTTGTCCTGCGGGGTGTACCCTAGGACATCCCACCCGCGCAGGGTGTCGTAGATCTTCCAGGTGTTGCCGGACGCTCCGAAGTAGATGTCGTAGTCGACGCCCTCGATCTCGATGCACCGGTCGACCATGGTGACCAAGTCTCGGCTGCTCAGCCAGCTTACGAACGACCGGGCGTCTTCGCCTGGCCTGTCCTCGACGCTCATGGTGCCGAGCCTGATACAGATTACGGTCATGCCGTACTCTTCGGAGTAGTACTTGCCGAGCGATTCTCCGAAAATCTTGCTCGCGGCGTAGGGCCCGTCGGGACGCGCCGGCATCTCGTGGGTCACGAGAGGGACGTCGTCGGGATTCAGTCCGTCGTATTTGCCCTCGGCGATCGACTTCCAGGGATCGTCGAGTTCGTAGAAGCCGTTGACGTGCATCGAGCTGAAGAACACCACGCGCGAGACGCCGCCCTGTCTCGCAGCCTCGAGCACGTTTGCCGTCGCCGTGATGTTGTCAGGCAACAACAGGTCCCACCAGATGTCTGGCGTGTGCCTTGGCTCGGCAGCGAGGTGGACGACCGTGTCCACGCCCTGGAACGCTGGCAGGATGCCGTCGAAGTCGGTCAGGTTTGCCGTCACTGATTTGAACCCATCGACCTCCACCGGAATGCGGTCAGTGCCGGACAGTTCGTACTTGTCTCCAAACCCGTTCCGCAGGAACGTGGCAATGCGACCGGCCGAGCCGGTCAGAAGGACTTTCTTGTTGGATGTCATGCGTATTTCTCCAGTGTATGGTGAACGGCGGTGAATTCGGGATTGCTCGAATCAGTCAACTTGGAATCCACTCAAAAGCAGGTACGGCGGTCCGAATTCATCCTCTGGCAGTCTTTCCAGTGATTCGGTGACGGGATTCACTCGATACCTCATGGTCTGCAGAAGGTGATAGCCGATCAGCGGAATCGGTGCTTGAGTAACGGTGGCACCGAAACCACGTCCGTCTATCTCTCCGAGCGCCCAGTATGACTGCTGTTCGATGATTCCGTTCGCAGTTCGAACCGAGATGACTCCATTCGGAATTGGCGAGAGATCGAGTTCGTCGAGTTCCTCCTGCGGAAGCCCTATATGGGTCGCACCTGTATCAACCAAAAACTCGTACTCACGGGTTTCTGCGGCACCGATAATCGTTGTGGTCGCGAAGGTCCTACCCACTTCGAGAGTCTCCAATTTGGAGTCTGCGAATCCGTAACCCAGCCTACATCATCTTAGCACCCGATCGAATATATACCGGCCGATGTCTCGGTTCTCGTTGAACTCGAACACGTCGAAATCGCCGTTGTAGCCGATTATCGGGATGTCCTGTTCGTGTGCTGATGCATGCGAGCGCAGGCTGTGACCTGCGCCTGTGTCGTCCCAGGTGTCTTCGAGGTCCTTCGGGCCGAAGACCGTATCGATATCGCCGGTGACGACGAGGTCTCCTATGCGGTCGTAGTTGAGCCTTAGCTCGTCAGCGGCCTCCTGACGGCTGTATACGCGCTCCACGCCGGAGGTCTCGCGAAGAGCCGCGGCCGCCTCATCGGCCCGGGACTCGCTTCCTGAGTGGAGGTAGATGAACATGCAGCCGCCCAGGTTGTTGTGGTGCACTACGTAGCGGTCTTTGATGATCGGTACAACCTCAGCGCCGATACCGTTTGCGGCAAGCGCGTCGGAGAGGTCTACCATGCGCTTCTTCGGATTCATGCCGTGGTCCGCAGTCAGCATCAGTGTGATGTCGGGATGCGAGTCGACGAGCTCGCCAATGGCATCGTCCAACACGCTGATGTGCTGCTGCGACTCCGGCTCGTCGGGGGCGTAGGTGTGCATGGCGAAGTCGGTCGTGGAGATGTACACGATGTCGGCAGGTTCGAGCTTCATCGCGTGGCTGGCTGCGCGTATCGTCCAGCCGTTGACGTCGAGCGAGTAGATCGGAGGCGGCTCTCCCACCCCTTCGACCGCCCATGCTGGAGCCTGCTCAGATGAGATCGCCACGTCCGCGCCGTCGGACAGGAGCGTCCGCAACTTGTCTTTCGAGGTCGACAGGATCGTTCTCGCTCCCATCTTCTTTGCGCGTTGGAAGAACGTCTCGGACAGGATGTACTCGCCGGACTCCATGTAGATGTCCTCGCCCGTCTCGCGCACCATCCTGTAGTTGGAGCTTATGCCGTGCTCGGAGGGGTACTCGCCGGTCACTATCGACACGTTGTTCACGTTGGTCACCGACGGCATCATGGACTTGCCGACACGGTAGAAGCCCTGGCGTGCCAGCGACATCAGGTTCGGCGCGTCGCAGGCCTCTATGTATTCCGGGTCATATCCGTCGACTGTGATGATTACGGTTGTACGAGGCAATTTGAGTCACCGCCTGAGTGAAGTGGGTGTCAACCGCGGAGGGTCGGCAATTCGTATCTTAACATGAGGCACCTGGCGTCCCGGCTCATTGGAGTAGCTTGGTGTGTCACAATATCCACCAGATGACAGACATGGAATCACAGGCAGTCAGACCCAGGCGCAGGTTCAGGTGGTGGCAGGGGATCATCCTCGTGCTGCTCCTGCTGACGCTGTTCATTCCCCGAACGGGCGGCCTACGCATAACACCGGTGGAGCGGATCGCGTTCGAGCACGTCTTCTCGCTCGTGGAGTGGGAGGTCGTCAACTTCCCACAGAAGTGGCTCTACTCACTGACGAACCTGGTCCCAGGCTCCAAACCTACTCGAGACGAGCGGCTCGAAATGGTCGACGAGTACCTACAGACGGTGAGGGCCGCGAACAAGGAGGAGCGACGGATAGAGGGCGCTAACCAGCTCAGGAGCTTCAGGGCAGGCGGCTCAGGGGCTAAGGCAGGCCCTGTGTCGGACGAGCTCTTCCAGGAGCTCATGGCCCGAGAACGGGAGCTTCGACCGGAGGTGGAGGAGGCGGTCGAGGCCGAGATCCACGCGGTCATCGCCGAACTGGATGTCGACTCCCGCTTCAGCATCGTGTGGCCGCCGATAGACATCAGGTTTGGCGACCTCCCCACGCTTCTGGTGATCTCTCCAAGGAACGAGATCAACATGGTAGGTGCGGTGTTCCTCGATCCCGATATCGAGCCATTCGACCGTGATGAGATCGAGCGCAGAGTCGTCAACGAGCTCGACTACGCCGCCTACGTCGACGACATCGCAGGACTGGCCACGTTCCCCAACATGGTCTCCGACTCACACACGACCCGCACCGTTATTCGCACCGCCGCGCACGAGTGGCTGCACTCGTTCTGGTTCTTCCACCCGTTCGGCAGGAACTACTTCGCATCGACCGAGATGACGACGCTCAACGAGACCGCCGCCACGCTTGCCGGAAACGAGATCGGCGACATCGTGTTCGAGCGCATGGGCGGAGACCTTTCAGTGAACGCCCGTCGCTATGAGACCGCGAGCCAGATCGATCCCAGGTTCACCACGTTCATGCGCGAGACCCGGATCGAGGCCGAGCGTCTGCTCGGTGAGGGCAAGATCGAAGAGGCCGAGGAGTATATGCGCAAGCGACAGTGGGACCTGCGGCTGCGCGGCTACTACATCCGCAAGCTGAACCAGGCGTACTTCGCGTTCAGGGGCCGGTACGGCGACAGCCCGGCGTCGATCAGTCCGGTCGGCGAGCAGATGCGCGAGCTGCGCTCATACATGACCGACATCGGCGAGTTCATCCGGATCGTATCTAAAGTATCCAACCCAGCGGAGTTCGAGGCTCTGTTGGAGCGTATACGCAATGAAAGGGGAGGGGACGTGAAGGGAGGCTAAATGGACCGCAAGGCGTTGTTTGCACTGGTGATAACTGGGGCACTGGTCCTGTCCCTGCTGAGCATCGTGACCGCGTTCGCCGATGACGGAGTGCGTTTCATCGACTCGGACGACATCAACCCCGACGGCACCCTCTCCGACAGCACTCCCGAAGACCAGGAGTGGGTTCGGCAGGGAGGCCGCGCGGGCCTGATGCTTATCGCTAACGACCTGGACCAGCCGATAAAGAGGGTGCTGATACCCGGCATCGATGCCACGATAATCGGCAGGGGCGATGTCGGCGCACACACTGCTGTGATCACCAACGCCAGTTCCGGTGTCACGTCCTCGCTGAGTGTGGGCGACTACGTACTGATCGGACGGAACACCGTTCGTAAGGTCGAGTCCGTAGACAGCGACAGCACTGTTACGCTCGACCAGCCATTCGCCACGAGCATGTCCAATGCGACGATATTCCGCATCGACGACACGGTTGCGGAACTCTCTGTTTGGGAAGAGAACTATTCCTCGTACGCGATGGCGGAGGTGATAGACGGTGGCCAGGCCAGCTACAGGGAGACAACCGGGGTCTCAAGGTTCATGTCCCAACACCCCATCGCCGACAGCGACGTTGCGGAAAGCGTGTCCGGTACCAGTGTCACTGCGCTGGACCGTCTCTCCGGCTCCGGTACGGGCACCATAGGCACCGGTGACGTGCTAGTGGTGAGAGTCTCCGGCAGCAATTCAGAAGTCATTCCAGTGGCCATCGTCTCCGGTGACAGGATTGAACTGGAGGACGTCCCAGGTGCGTCCACCAGCAACCCGCTTGGGCTGGATACCAACGAGACCGCCTATCTCGTGTACTGGGCCGAGGAGAGGAACGAGACCGGTTCGCTGGTGACCGTCCGCTCAAGGGTCCGCCCAGGCCCCGTGACTGTTGTGCTGACTGAGACCACGCCGGTCTCGGGTCAGTTCGTTGTTGAGATCGCGACCGTCGCGCCGGTGGACTCGCGGGGCAACCGGGTAACGGCCGATACGGGCGCGTCACCGCCCACCCTGCCGGTCAATCCGCGTGACACGATCACACTGTCGGCGGGAGACGCGAGCGGGACGCTGCAGATTGAGTCGACTCCGCCGTTATTCTCAGATCTCAGCCCTGCGCACAACACAGCGGTGCGAGATGACAGGCCCGAGGTGAAAGCGCGGGTCACTGACAGCGAGTCTGGGCTGGTGGCAGACAACATCTTCGTCACGTTCCGAGTCACCGAGGGCTCTACCAGCCAGACTGTCGAGCTAGTCCCCGCGTCGGACGGCGACGTTGATGAGATCCCGGGTGGCTTCGAGATCAGCCAGAGTCTACCCGGAGCCTATGCTCCGACTGGCGACGCAGTCATCGAGTGGTGGGTCAAGGCGATGGACAATGCCGGGAACGTCGGGCGCTCAGACAGCCAACCGACCAGTGTCACCGTCGACGACACCAGTCCATCACTCCTCCGGGCCGAGACAGGGCGTCACTGGGACGCCAGTCTCGACACGGGCGACTCCGACGACAAGACGGAATATCGAGCGTCGAGGGCAGACACCACGAGTGTGCTGGTGGTGTTCAACGAGCACCTTGATGGCGCGACCGTCACCGCCGCCGACTTCGAGGTCGACGGTGAGGCGCCGAGAGCCGCCGAGGTTCGCAACGTCACCGTGCGCGACGACAGCAAGAACGGCGACGGCAACAGCGCCATTGCGGGTGACAGCGTGAGAGATGTCGGACTCGACAGGGGCTATGTCTTCCTGGCAGTTGATGAGATGGAGCCGGATGCTCGGCCGAGGGTCGAGCTCGTTGGAGGCGTCTCTGACATGGCTGGAAACAGGCAGGGCGGCGGCAGGTTCAGGGAATCCGAAGACCGCACTGCCCCCGCACTGACCGTGACCGTTACCGAGGGGGATCGTCCCGTCACCAGGGACGTAGTCAACCTGACGATAACCTCCAGCGAGAGCATATTCTCACCTTCAGTCTCATACCGCAGGGTCATGTCCTCCAACGGCGAGCAGACTCTCGGTACAGAGAGGAAGGATGCATCGGTGGCGGTCAGGTCGGCCACCGAGTACACCGCGACCATCGAGCCACCAGATGACGGACTGTACACAGTGTACGTGTCCACCAGGGACAGCTCCAGCGGCAACGCGGGCTCCAGGGGCGACAACAGCGCACCTGTGGACGTGGACGGGGAGACCAGCGCCATCCTGTTCGAGCGGGACACCAGCCTCCGCGCTCCTGACGTGGACCCACACATGGCCGGTGTACAGGACGAATTCAGCACCGACGATCCGAATGCCTTCATCAGCATCGACTTCTCAGGTGAGGCCTCAGAGTACTACCAGGACACCCACGGCTCGGTGACCATAGTGTCCGCCACGTTGGGTGGTATCGACATCACTGACGATCTGCAGCCCAATAAGGCTGGCAATGTCTTCGTGTATAGGGCTTCAGGGCTGACGTCTGGAGACCATGCGTTGTCGATCACTGCAATGGACGAGGCGGGCAATACCGTCGGAGCCGACGGCGAAGGGGTCTATTCGTTCGATGTGATGGTGGATGCTGACGACATCGTCAGCCCTGTGCCCGTGCAGCCGTCACCGCGCACTTCCTATGATGATGACGGTGACGGCAGGATCAGCAGGTTCGAGGCTGCCAACGCCATGAATGACTACCTCTCTGGTGACGGTCGCATCACCAGAAGCCAGTTCATTCACACCGCCGTTCACTATCTGACTGGCTTCCTGAACTGAAGCAGGTCGTCAGAAGCGCGCAGACCCCTACCTCACTCCCAGTACCCGGTTGAGGTTGGCGTAGCGGGCGGGGTCGAGGTCGCGGCCGGTGAAGCCGGAGAACTCGGGGGCGTAGCGGTGTGCCCTGAAGATCGCGTTGCTCAGGTTGCGGCCGCTTCTGTCGGGTGCGAAGAACGGGTTGATGAACTCCCACACGATCTCGCCGTGGTGCGTGACCTCGAACAGCCGACCGTGGGCACCCTCGCAAATGAGCGTGTTGCCGTTTGGGAGCCTGTCGGCGCCGCTGATGTACGAGCTGAAGAATGATACGGCCGGGTTGCCCTCGTAGGTCCACTCGATCTCGTTCGTGTCAGGGTTGACCTCGATCACGCGCGACGCCGCCCTGTTCCTGGAGTGCGAGCCGTTGTCGAAGATCAGGATGTTGCCGGACTCCAACTCGGTGGCGTGGTGCTGGTGGCTAACCTCGCCTGCGCCCCACTCCCAGGTGATCTCACCCGTCTCTCGCGACACCCGAACGACGCTGCTTGTGCTTCTGAAGCTAAGCAGGAAGTCGCCAGACCTGGTCACGTGGATCGAGTTGGCGTGGGTCCACTCGCGCCTGCCTTCCAGCGGACAGATCACCTGGCTCTCGATCGACAGGTTCTCCCACACGCGCCACTCGTTGACGGCCTCACCGTCCATGTTGACCTCGCGGACCGCGTCGCCCAGCATGAATACAGGGTCTTCAGGCGTCCTGTATCCGCCCCGGACTCGCGTGGACAGATCGGCGGGCATCTCCTCCCACAGCAGGTAGTACGTGCTGCCGGTGAGCGACCTCTCGTAGTCGTGGTGCATGTAGGGATCGCGGTATTCCCAGACCTTCACGCCGTCCCAGTCGAGCTCGACAATCGAGCCGCCAGAGCCGCCGAGCCCGCGTGTCGGCTCGAAATCCGGCGGCGGGGGAGTACGCCCCAGCAGGTTGCCGTTCGGAAGCAGCACCGCGTAGGTCAGGCCCTCGTGGTACTCCCACCTGTGGCACACTCGACCGTCCATGTCGAGCAGCGCGACGAACTTGCCCGCGTTTGAGAACACGAGCGTGTAGCCCTTGTACGAGAACATCGGCGAGTGGTGGATCAGGCCCACCGGATGGTGAATTGACCAGCCCATCTATTTGTGAATGGTGAATGTTGAATGGTGAATTAGCAATGTGGAGGAGTTAAGACCTTTCTCAACGAACTCACGACAGTGTCTGAGGTGTGTTCAGCTATCCTCTAATGGAGCGCACTTCTCCATTCCCTATTCTCAATTCCTAATTCTCCAGAGGCGTGCCCTCACGGTTCGCCCACTCGCCCATGGAGGCGTCGTAGTTGCGCGTCCTGTCGAAGCCGAGGAGCCTCAGGGTAAACACACCGTGCGCCGCACGGATGCCGCCCTGTCAATAGGTGACGACGTTCTTGTCGGGCGTGACTCCTATCGCATCGAGCATGGATCTCAGCTCGGACGCGGGCTTGAACATGCGGTGGCGGTCGTCGGTGAGAAGGTTCAGCCACTCCAGGTGAATGGCGCCCGGTATCCGACCTGCTCGTGCGTTGCCCCTGTCGTTTGAGCCGTCCCACTCACCGTCGGATCTCACGTCCCAGAACACCGTGTCGTCGTTGCCGACCTGCCCGACGCCGTAGTCGAGCGTGCAGACCAGCGAGTCGTCGGTCTTCGGGGTGAACGTGACCTCTCCGACGTCCGGAGGCCGGTCTACCGAGGTTGGGTGACCTTCGTCGAACCACTTCTTCCAGCCGCCGTTGAGCACCTTCACGTTGGTGTGCCCATAGTAGTTGAGCACCCACCAGAAGCGCGCCGAGTTCAGGCTGCCTGAGTTGTCGTACGCGACGACGAGAGTGTCGTCGCCGATGCCCATGCTCTCCATCAGTTCCTTCATCACGTCCGGCTCGGCGACCAGAGGGTACTCTTTCGGCGCCGACGGATAGTCCGGGTGCTTGATGTAGTGGTGCACGCGGATGCCGACAGCGTTCTTGATGTGCGCCCGCAGGTACGGGTCGAACGGATCGCAGTCCACCACGCGGACGTTGGGGTCGTCTATATGCTCAGCAAGCCACTCCGTGGTCGCCAGCAACTCTGGTCTGGCGTAGCCCTGGTCACTCATATATCAGTCTCCTGGGATTGCTTTAGTTTGGTCAGTTCTCAGCGGTCTTGTGCTTAGTTGCCGAGCCTTCAGTTGCCAGCAGCTCTGTTACGTTCCAAAGTGCTTCAGCCGCCTCGCCGCAGTGCCCGCCGACGTGCTCAAACAGGTCTCTGAGATCGGTGATGAGTTCGATCAGACCTGCCTCATCGTCAGTCGACAGCTTTCTCTGCTGCTCTGGCAGTGGCCCTGTGAGCCGATCGGCAGTTGCCTGAAGCTCTTCAATTGCCGCGTGAACTATCACCAGTGCCTCAGTACCCTCCCTACCCGTTAGAGATGGACGCAGGGCAGCTATGTCCATGGGTCTGAGTGATTCCGGCTTCAGGCTCATTGCAAATCTCCCTCCAAGATATGCCTGTCGGAGACAACTGTGTGTTACAGGTACGGAATCTGCGCTCCAGACATAGCTTCTTCAAGGATACGCAACTCGGCGTTTAGACGGTCAAGTTCACGTACATAGTATCTCACCAGGCCGAGAGTGTACGGACTGGGTTCCGCTTCAGCGTTGAGTTGGGCTTCACTGAGCTTCAATAGATGTATGGAGATCGTTCGTGTCTTTGAACGATACGCCTTGAGAATAAATGTTGGCCCACTTACGAGAAGGTTTCGCACATGAGAGTCGATGAACCTATGGTGTCGTTGTGGGTGTGAAGACCGAATCGTCGCAACGACTTCATCAACGTTGTATCCGAACCGATTCACGCCCGCATTGTACCAGCTATGTCTACAGACTACTGAGGGTGCCTTGTAGACGCCTGAGCCAGGGCACATACAGTTATTGCGGAGAAGAATTGTCAGATAAGGGTGCTATCGGAAACTGGAATCTTAGAAGGGTTGTCTGTTAGACTAATTGGGCATAGTGGACCGGGTCTCCCGGGATCCAGCGGCATCTGTCCATCAGACATTTCCCCCTTTCTCACCTCCCCAGGCCCCTGCCACGCTGCTATTTCACGCCAATCAACGTAAGGAAGACACTTCTCGTATGCTCACTGCACCTTCACCTACTCGCCGTCGACGCTCCAGTATCAGGCAGCGTCACGACATCGTCTGCGCAGACTGCCGCAAGTCTGACACCGTTCCGTTCCGTCCCGCTCCCGACCGTCCTGTGTACTGCCGCGACTGCTTCAAGAACCAGCGGGACGACATCACACCCGCAGAGCGAAAGACCGAATCCGCTTCCAGCGCTGCGAGCCACGTGTTCCCGCAGATCTCGATGAGCGACGCCACCAGGTCGGCGATTGCCGCCATGGATATATCTGAACCTACCTCGATTCAGGCCAGGACCATCCCGCAGCTTCTTGAGGGACGCGACCTGATCGGTCAGGCGCGCACCGGCTCGGGCAAAACGCTGGCCTTCTCCATACCGATGGTGGAGCAGTGCGATCGTTCATACCGGAAGATCCAGGGCCTCGTGCTAGTGCCCACCAGGGAGCTGGCAATCCAGGTCGCGGGTGTAATGGAAGCGCTGGCTTCTCCGCACCGGCTGCGGGTAACGCTGCTGTACGGCGGGAGGTCTCTCAAGCCTGAGTACTCGGCCCTGGGGAGAGGCCCGCACATCGTGGTTGGCACTCCCGGGCGTACCCTTGACCACCTGAAGCAGGGGACTCTCAACCTGAATTCCGTGAGGATGCTCGTCCTGGACGAGGCCGATGAGATGCTCGACAGGGGCTTCGCACACGACGTCGAGGCCATCCTGAGGGGCACACCCTCCGAGCGTCAGACAGCGCTCTTCTCGGCAACCATGCCAGAGTGGGTGGCAAAGACTGCCAAGAAGCACCTAAGCAGCCCCGTCACAGTGGAGGTGGACGCCAATCTAAAGGCGGCGCCGACCGTGAATCACCTGGTCTACTCGATCCGGCGAGAGAACAAGATGGACGCCCTCAGGACACTGCTCGACGAACATGACGATGGTCCCGTTATCGTGTTTGGCCGCACAAAGCGCGGCGTCAAGAAGCTTGCGAGACAGCTTGAAACGTCCGGCTACAGCGTGGGCGCCCTCCAGGGGAACATGAGCCAGAACGCGCGTGAACGGGTGATGAAAGATTTCCGATCAGGTGATACTTCCGTGCTGGTGGCGACAAATGTCGCAGCCCGCGGCCTCGACATCGAGGGCATCGGACGCGTCATCAACTTCGACTTGCCTGACTCGGAGCTGCTCTTCGCGCACAGGATAGGTCGTACGGGCCGCATGGGGCGCACCGGCGAGGCGATAACATTCGTCACCGCCGACGAGGAAAAGAAGTGGGACGAGATCGAGCGCGGGCTTAACAGACCACTCGACCTCAAGCCCTGGAACTCATTCCGGCGGAAAGGCAGGGAGCGCCAGGCTTCCTTCGGCCGCCGCTAGTCTCCACCCAGTGCGGCAATGGCCGTGAGCTCGACGTCCAGTCCGGGATCCGCAAGGGCTGTTATCTCCACGTAGGCGTTGGTGGGCCAGTTGCCCTTGAAGTAGTGCTCCCAGACCTCAAGCTGAGCGCCTTCGATGGGCCACATCTGCGTCATGTCGGTCGTGTAGGTCGTCATGGACACGATGTTGGCGGCAGTCCCGCCCTCAGCTTCGACGATTCGCACGATGCGGTCGAGCGTCACCCGCAGTTGCTCCACCATCGGGCCGCCCTCGGCATCTGAGTTCCTCGCCGTGCAGCCGGAGACGTACAGCGTGTCGCCCGCTCGAATGGCGCGTACATAGGTCGGGCCTGCCGGGTAGATGTCCTCGTGGTTGTTCCTCGTGATCTTCACTAGATGATCTCCGTTCTTCAGTCGTCGCCCGTGAACTTCGGCATCACCTTCGTGGCAAATGTCTCCAGGTTCTTCAGCGTCTTGTTCAGCGGGATGCCCATGTGCGTGAACTCGACCAGCAGGTACTCGAGGTTGCACACCTCCTGAAGCTCCTGGATTCTCTCCACCACGTTCTCGGGGGAGCCTACTAGCAGAGTGCGAGGCTCCAGGAAGTCCCAGTCCAGCTTCACGTCGTCGTCCAGTACCTCGTCAGGGTTTGTGAACACCTGCCGGCCCCTGAAAGGATCGTTGAAGATGAACGCGGACATGATTCCCTGTTCAGCATCACGCCGCGCCTCCTCCATCGATGAGGCGACATACGTGGAGCGCATGACTGCCTGGTCTTCTCCCAGGGCGAACGGCCTGCCCTCGCGCTCCGTCCTGATACGGGCGTAGAGTTCCATTCGCTGCCTGATCCTGAGAGGGGGAGGCTGCCAGTAGCACGCCTTCAGGCCAAGCTCGGCAGCGGACGAAACAGATCGGTCCGTGGAGACGGTCATCCACAGCGGAGGGTGCGGCTTCTGGTATGGCCTCGGAGTCACCCGGAGCTTCCTTACCACATCGCCATCCTGCCAGTCAGGATTGGACGGATAACTCGGATGTGAGAACACGGTGCCCTCGGCAGGGAAGCTGAAGTTAGTCCCGCTGTACGAGAAGTACTCGTTGGCCCATATCTCCCTGACGATCTCGATTATCTCCTGGAACAGCTCCCTGTTCTCGGCGTCCCTGCGTGGGTCGGCGTTGGGATGAAACTGCGGGCCCTCATACGGCCAGATGCCTCTTCCGAAGCCGACCTCAACTCGTCCCCCAGTCATGTTGTCCAAGATCGCGAGGTCCTCGGCAAGCCGGATCGGATGCCACCACGGTGCGATGTTGGCCATCTGCCCGATGCGTATCCTGGACGTTCGGGCTGCAAGGTCGGCTCCGAGCAGGATCGGATTGGGAATGTCGCCGACGCCATACGGCCCGAAGTGGTGTTCCCCGAGCCACATGGCCTCGAATCCGAGCTCCTCGGCCAGGATGGTCTGCTGCCTGAGGTTATCGATGTGTTCCGCGGCGCTCGTTGCCTCCCCCGCAGATCCCGCCACGGTCGTGAAAGCTGCGAACCTCATGCCTGGCCCCTTTCTCTGACTTCAGCATAACTCCGGTAAAGGTCGAGTTGTCGAAATCAAGACCATTCACCCTCACCCCGAGGGAGAGGGGGTAAAGGTCTCAGGGGTAGCAGCGCTTTGCGCCTCCGAATGGGCCGTGTTACGCTTGCGCGCCACCATACTACAGGGAGCCGCGTCATGCGATCAGGTGGGAATCGGGGTCTAGTCCAGACCGTGCTGGGTGCTGTATCGCCATCAGGCTGAACCATGCACGGCCATGACATGACAGGTTCACGCGACGACCAGGCCCCGGAGTCTGGCAGGCGGATCATAGTTCCGGGCGTGGCTGTGGGCCACTCCATGTTTCACTGGATCCTGCAAAGCTTTGTGGTCGCCCTGCCGGAGATTCAGCAGGCGTTTGGTCTCAGCAGCGTGGGCGTGGGCGGAATCCTGTCCGCCCGAGAGTTCGCCTCAGGACTGGTCGCGCTTCCCGGCGGCGTGCTGGTCGACATCTTTCGCAAGTACTGGGGTCCACTGCTGGCGCTCTGCCTTGTCGCCTGCTCAGTCGGGTGCTTCATCATAGGCGTTTCCCCTGTGTACCCGCTGCTGCTGATCGGAATGGCAACCGTCGCGATTTCGCACTCGATCTGGCACCTGCTCGCGGCGGCATCCCTGTCGCACCATTTTCCTCAGCGGCGCGGGACGGTGCTGTCCTTCCACGGAGTTGGTGGCAGCGTGGGCGACGTTGCAGGCCCGCTGGTCACTGGAGCGCTGCTGGCGTTCCTCACGTGGCGAGATATTCTCAGCGTGTACGCGGTGGTGCCGCTCTTCATGGGCGCGATGGCCATCTGGGCGCTCCGAAACATCGGCAACATGGAGGAGGGCGAAGCCGTTGCGGGCTCGCAGCGAATCGAGGCCACAAGACTCCTCCTGAGGAGTCCTGTCCTATGGGGGCTCACCGTGGTGAGAGGCTTCAGAGGGATGGCGCTGGTCGCACTGCTGACGATACTCTCGCTGTACCTCGACAACGATCTCCAGATGAGCACCACGTTCAGGGGCTTCCACATAGGGCTGCTCATCGCCGTCGGGCTGATAGCCAAGCCGGTCGCGGGCATGCTTTCAGACCGCTTTGGCCGCAAGCAGGTACTCGCGCCGGGCCTCGCGTGGTCGTGCCTTATCGCGCTCGCGCTCCTGGCATTCGACACCGGCGTCATGCTCACCGTCACGATAGGGCTGCTGGGGCTGTTCCTCTACCCGGACCAGCCAATCCTGACCGCAGCGGTGTTCGACGAACTCGGTGACGAAGTGGCGTCCACCGGCCTGGGGATTGTGACCTTCGCCGCATTCCTGATGGCGATGTTTTCTCCGCTAATTGCCGGGGGATTGTACGAGACGTTCGGCTTTCAGGCGGTCGTCTACTATATCGCCGCACTCTTCGCCGGGGCTGCGGTGGTTGTCTCGGTGCTTCCGTTGAGGAAGACTACATCGCCGTGAGGCTCGAGATGTTGGGACAGCGCCTCTGTAACTACGGCGGTCATTGACTTGCGTTCATGGATGGCTTCCTGCTCTACCTTATCGTAGGTGGCTTCGTCCATCCGTAGTTGCAAAACTTTCATTGTCTACTCCTGATACGCTCCCTGTTTCTAACGGTAGTCAGTTATCTGACTCCGCCGGAGGCGCCAGCAGCAGCACTTTGCCCCAATTCCTTTCCGCTGCACGTTAGCGCTCGTATCCCGATGTCCCAGGATTGATCAGACTCGTCCAGAGACCTGGCAGACTCCAAGCTGTGAGCGCCGGCCGTGCCGGACACACAAGCTGTGGTCAGATCAGTCTCTCCTGCCGCGAGTCCTCTCCCGGAATGTCGGGGTCTCCACTAAAGCCATGCAAGGTTACGGCATGGCAGGCGACGCTGTCATAGCGACAAAATGGCACGCAATTGATGGATTTTTGGAAGGAAAGAGGGGACTAGCTGAGAGCGTCGGCCTTCCACGCCTTGAGGTTGTCCCTCATGAACTCGAGGTGCTCGGGGACGTGTCTCTCGTAGGTGTCGAGCCAGTCGTCGAGGGTGGTCTCGCCGTTTTCGGGATGGAACGACGAGTTCGCCCAGGTGGACTCGGGCAGCGTCTTGATCAGCGTGTAGCTCTTCTGCCGCAGCCACTTGAACAGCGCGAGTGAGTCCTCGACGCTCTGCTCATGATAGTCCAGTTCTGATGCCCACACGTTCTCGTCGTAGGCCATTAGCGACTCGCCCTGCTCGGCGATGAGCCTGCGGCAGCGGATGTAGCTGTTGGCCTCGGAGTCGGTGATGTGGACGACGTGCTCGTGGATGCTCCAGCAGCCGTGCTCGTCCCTGAGCTGCCTCATCTCCTTCGGAAACTCCTTCAGCGTCTCCAAGAGCAGGTCGTGCGCGCTGCCGTAGGACTCTATTCTCTGAAGGCGCTCCTGTGGTGTCATCGGTGCAAGTTCTCCAATTTGTGGCTAAATCGTCTGAACGTGAGCGTAACCGGCAATCTTGTCGTCGGAAGTCACCAGTGGACACTCATGTATTCTTGCTGTGGCGACGATGATCTGATCTGAGGGGTCACGGTGAAACCGGCCGGGCAAGTTGGTTGACTCGATCGCGACTTCAGGAGTTAGTGGCAGTAACGACACACCAGGATATCCCAGTGCCAACCGGAACCACTCGGACAGTCCGACAGGCAGGTCCAGGCGTCCGTATTCGCAGAGCTTGGCGACCTCCCAACAGGATATGGCG
Source organism: Dehalococcoidia bacterium (assembly GCA_021295915.1). Classification (NCBI taxonomy): domain Bacteria; kingdom Bacillati; phylum Chloroflexota; class Dehalococcoidia; species Dehalococcoidia bacterium. The sequence continues at coordinate 16,378 of JAGWBK010000013.1, read as the reverse complement.
CTGACGCCTATTAGGTCGTCCTCGCTCTCCGTGATCCCCTGGCGCTGGGTCTCGCTCAACCGATCGGGGTCGACTGTCCACCACACCCATGCATGAGTGTCGAGAAGGATCATTCCGGGGTCTCCCAGTCGTCCTGGGCCACCGGCTCAAGTGGCAGGTTGTAGCGGTAGGGCCTTCCTCTCAGGGGGTAGCGATCGTCTTCACGCCTGATCTGTCTGACGGCCCACCTCGGTTCAGGTTCCAGGGTAAAGTCCTGATCGTACTTCAGTATGTAGATACTCGGTTGCGGACCGTCGACATTCACCACCCGGTACATCGTCGCTTCGCCGCTCTCCAAGGCGTCGTGTGAATTCTGGCTGGACACTTTCAGTTGAGACCACGCAAGGTCCCTTGATGCGGTGCCTTTCACCTCGATTCGCTGCTCATCCTGTCCATGTACCGAGAGCCGCAGGTCAGCGCCATCATGGTCCTCTTCGATCTCTACGTCATTGCCGTACTTGTCTCTGATGTACTTCTCGACGATGTACAGCGCCTTATGCTCCGTACTCAGCTCCGCTATCTCCTGAAGTTCTAGATCGTCGAGCGTAATGGTTTCTGCGACATCCCGCCCATTTGTTGATGCTTGCTTTTCACTCCGTCCGGGTGTTTCTGACCGCGTGAGAATCCGAGGTCGGGTTGGCCTTGCTGGATTAATTTGCCCAGCGGTGCGACGAACTTGCGCCCTGAGTTCCGCAGCGCGCATCTTTGCCATCTCTCTCTGCGCGTTCTGCTGCTCGGCGTCATCGTCAGGGTCAACGATCAACTCGAACTTGCCACGTCCCACGCGCCACGCCTTGGGTTCTATACCACGCTTGATAAAGTCCCCTATCCCATTGCCTTCACGTGAAATGCTGCCATTGTATGGAAGGACGCTAACGGTATTGGGGGAGAATCGCCCGGCTGGTGGGGTGAGCACATCAATGAGTTCTCTTGTCCTCCAGACGCGGGGTATCTGCCCCCCTGATCGTGCATCATGGATGCACTCCCAGAAAGTCCGGTCTTCGTTCACTTTGGCACTCCCGTTTCTTATTACTGTTATTTATTCATGTTATTAATATGCTGTCAAGTCTTGAGAGATCTCCGCAATTCCTCGTCCGCTGCTGATGAAGCAGTCTTGTCGTGACGACGCCCCATGACGATATAGCACCGTCCAGATATAATGCGCCCCAACTCATCGCTCACGTAGAGGTACCACCATGACCACTCAACCTGCCGGCAACGCCATTGATCCCAAGATGCTGAACGCCCTGGAGTGGCGATGCATCGGCCCGCCGCGCGGCGGACGTGTCGTTGCCGTTGCAGGCGATCCCGTTGACCAGGGAACGTTCTACTTCGGCGCATGTGCGGGTGGGGTATGGAAGACCTACGATGGCGGCACCTATTGGGAGAACGTCTCCGACGGCTTCTTCAACACGGCGTCGGTTGGCGCGATCGCTGTTTCGGACTCCGACCCTTCGGTCGTGTACGCAGGCATGGGCGAGGCGTGCATACGACTCGACGTCTGCCACGGCGACGGCGTGTACAGGTCTAACGACGGCGGACGCTCATGGGAGCATCTCGGACTCGAGGACACCCGCCACATCGCGCGGGTCAGGATTCATCCGACCAACCCCGACATCGTATACGTCGGCGCGCTCGGCCACGCCTTCGGGCCGAACCTGCAACGCGGCGTATTCAAGTCAACAGACGGCGGCAAGAACTGGAAGCACGTGCTGTTCAAGAGCGAGAACGCGGGCGCGGCTGACCTCACGATAGACCCGAACAACCCACGAGTGCTGTTCGCCTCCATCTGGCAGGTCCGTCGAAACTTCTGGAACCTCACCAGCGGCGGCCCGGACAGCGGGCTGTGGCGCTCGATGGATGGCGGCGAGACGTGGGAGGACGTGTCGAGCAACAAGGGACTTCCCGAGGGGCCTTATGGACGCATCGGCGTCTCGATCAGCCCGTCGAAGCCAGGTCGCGTCTACGCGACAGTCGAGGCCGGCGAACCCGGTGTGTTCAGGTCCGACGACTACGGCGACACCTGGGAGCTCGTATCCGACAACCGCGATCTCCAGGGCAGGCCCTGGTACTATCAGCACATCTTCGCCGACCCGCAGGACGCTGACACTGCCTGGGTGCTCAACTACTCGGCGTACAAGTCGATAGACGCCGGCAAGACGTGGGAGGAGGTCAACACTCCCCACGGCGACAACCATGACCTCTGGATAGACCCCCGCAATCCACAGCGCATGATCGAGGGCAACGACGGCGGAGCGTGCGTCAGCTACAACGGCGGCGAGACGTTCTCGACCATCTACAACCAGCTCACCGCGCAGTTCTACCACGTCACGACCGATACGCAGTTCCCTTATCGGGTGTATGGCACCCAGCAGGACAACAGCGCGATAAGCGTGCCCTCCCGCACTCACAAGGGCGGCATCCCGTGGGGAGACTGCTACACGGTCGGCAGCTCCGAGAGCGGCTACATCGTGGTCGATCCCAATGATCCGAATATCGTCATCTCCGGCGCGATTGGTTCATCTCCCGGCGGCGGCGGCAACATGCTGCGCTACGACCACTCGACTGGACAGGTGCGCATCATCACTGTCTGGCCTGAAATGAACACGGGCTACGGTCCCATCGACGCTAAGTATCGATTCCAGTGGACGTACCCGATCCAGTTCTCTCCTCACGACCCTGGTGTGCTGTACGCAGCGGGCAACGTGGTGTTCAGGTCCACCGATCAGGGAAGCAGCTGGGAGCCGATCAGCCCTGACCTCACGCGTAACGACCCGGACAAGCTCCAGCCCTCGGGCGGCGACATAACCGGCGATGCCTCTGGCGCAGAGACCTACTGCACCGTGTTCTCGTTCGTCGAGTCGCCCCACGAGAAGGGCGTCTTCTGGGCTGGCTCGGACGATGGACTCGTCCATATATCCAGGGACAGCGGACAGACGTGGGACAACGTCACACCTCCCGAACTCGTAGAGTGGACGCGCATCGACATGATCGAGGTATCGCCTCACGATCCAGCGATGGCGTACATGTCCGGCACGCGTTACAAGTTCGACGACAACCGGCCATTCCTGTTCAAGACTTCCGACTACGGACAGACGTGGTCGTCCATCACGAGCAACCTGCCAGATGACGACTTCACCCGCTGCATCCGCGAGGACACCGAGCGCCAGGGGATGCTCTACGCCGGCACTGAGACCAACGCGTACATCTCCTACGACGACGGCGGCACATGGCACTCGATGCGCGGCAACCTGCCCGTGGTGCCCGTGTATGACCTAAACGCCAGGAACGGCGACCTCGTGGCCGCCACGCACGGTCGTAGCTTCTGGATCCTGGACGACCTTGAACATCTCAGACAGGTATCCGGCGAGTTCGCAGACGAGGACGCCCACCTGCTCACGCCTCCGACCAAGATTCGCATGGCTGCTCCGTTCAGGGGCCGCGGCGGAAGTCGTGCCAAGAACTATCAGCTAGCGCTCGGCGCGGCGGTCGCCTTCATCGATAACAAGGACGAACTGGGTAGGATCGACCGCCAATTCCTCGACGCCGGCAACAACCCGCCCGCGGGTGTACGTGTCTGGTACTGGCTTAACGAGGCTCCTGAAGACGAGGTCACGCTGACTTTCCTCGACGCCGACGGCGAGGAGATCAGGAGCTACACGAGTGCAGAGAAGAAGTCCGACGATGACGACGATGGCCCGGACATGCCTCGCGTGCCTGCTGAGGCTGGCATGAACCGATTCGACTGGGGTATGCGCTACCCCGGCGCAAGCACCGTGCCGGGCGACAAGACCACCGAGGGTGTGGGCCGTGGGCCTATGGCTCCTCCCGGTTCGTACCAGGTACGTCTCACCGTCGGCGAGCAGTCGCAGAACGTGAGCTTCAATCTGGTGAAGGACCCTCGCGTGGATGCCACGCAGGAGGACTTTGACGCCCAGTTCGAGCTTGCGATCAATCTGCGCGACAAGATCTCCGAGACGCACGACAACATCAACAGGCTGCGCAGCGCGCGCTCCCAGGTCGAGGAGTGGGCCAAGCGCGCCAGGGGCACCGCCGCAGAGCATGCAGTCTCTGACGGTGCAGAGTCGGTGACCTCCAAGTTGAACGAGATAGAGACTGCGCTGATCCAGACCGGATACAAGGGGGCGCGAGACAGGCTCCACATGCCGGTTCGCTGGAACGCCAAGCTCGCCGGACTGATGCCAGTCGTCACCTCGGGGGACTACCGGCCTCCTAAGCAGGCATACGATGTCTTCGCCGAGTTCTCAGAGGTACTCGACGGCTACGGTGCATCGCTCCAACAAGTCCTCGACGAGGACCTGGACGAGTTCCAGAACCTCCTCGCCGAGCTGGAGGTGCCGCTAATCGCCCCGACTTCTGAGACGTAAATTCACAGCCGAATAAGACACTTGTGACGAGCCCGAAGACCGCATCAGCCAAACAGATCGGAGTGGCTTCCAGTCCGCACCAGGATCAGAACATCGTCATCGGTTGAGTCCCAGATAAGCAGCCAGTCAGGCTCTATGTGGCACTCCCAGCAATGAGACCAGGCTCCCGACAGGCGGTGCGGCCTGTTCCGGCTACTGAGAGAACGTCCTTCTAAGAGTTGCTCGACGATGGACCAAAGTTTGTCGAGGTCTTTGCCGCGTCTTCTGGCGCGGCGAAGATCCCTCTCGAACCGTGAAGTTGTGGATAGCCTCATGGGTTAGTCGATACTGGCCTTGAGCTCATCCAGACTGCCGTACTCGGTCAGACCATCCCTGTTTCTAGCCTGCTCCAGCGCCTCTACGGTTTCCTCGTTGGGTATCCTGACTGCAAAGGGCAGACCCTGGTGCAGTGTCACCTGTTTGTAAAAGAGTGTTATGGCCTCTGTCGTTGATAACCCGAGAGTCGAGAAGAGGTCCTCGGCTTCTCGTTTCAACTCTGGCTCGACGCGGGCGCGTATCATTTCGGTCTTAGCCATTTGATACCTCCACCATATGTACAGTAATTGTATCACGAACGGGATACATGCGAATTCAGGGCCGTAAGAGTAAGGCTAGAGCAGATCTCCGAGGCTGTGTTAGAAATACTTGGCACAGGTGCTGACTCTCAGCCAATTCTTAGGGGAGCGGAACTCCTTGACTCAAGCTTATTCACTTGCTGCCGTTCGGGCCCTTGCTCTGCATACTCAGGGGCTCTCGGAACCTATGCGCCGCGGTAGTCGGCCCGGTATCGATGATGTGTACTCGACTGTTGAGCGCGTTGGCTGGGTGCAGATCGACACGCTCCAGGTGGTCAGGCGCGCACAGTACCTGACTTTGTGGAGCAGACTCGGTACTTACGACCCTGACCATCTGGACAGCTTGTTGTTCGACGACGGCAACACGTCACCCGACAATAGCCGCCGCCTCTTCGAGTACTGGACTCACGCCGCGTGTATCATCCCGCTGACACAGTACCGCTACATGCTGCCGACGATGCGGCAACGTTCGGTGGGACGAGGCGGTTGGCACCGGAAGTGGGCGGCAGAGCCTGGGAATCAGAAATTCGTGAAGTCTGTCCTGGAGCGGGTCCGAACCGAAGGCGCGTCCCGTCCGGCCGACTTCCGTACTGAGAAGAGGGCCCCCGGATCGTGGTGGAACTGGGACCACTCCAAGATCGCGCTCGAATACCTGTATGACATTGGCGAGCTTGCGATCTCAAACCGGGTCAACTTCCAGAGACACTATGATGTCCGAGACCGTGTGCTGCCGGAGTGGGTTGATCGTACCGAGCCGACCGAACACGAGGCGCTGTCCCACCTGCTTGAGATCTCGATGAAGGCGTTCGGCGTCTGCGCCCCTGTACAGGTCGGCGACTACTTCCACATGAAGCGGACAGTGTCGAAGCCGATCGTCGAGTCACTCATCGCGGATGGCGTGTTCGTCCCGATCAGGGCAACGCTTACCGATAGGCAGGAGCATGACCTGCTCGTACACCGCGACAACCTGCACCTGCTCGAAAAGGCTGCGGACGACGAACTCAATCCGAGACGCACCACGTTCCTCAACCCGTTCGACAGTCTCTTCTGGGCGAAGGGACGGGACGTGAGTTTCTGGAAGTTCGAGCAGGTGCTTGAGTGCTACAAGCGCGAGCCTGACCGGCTCTGGGGATACTTCTGCCTGCCGATTCTGGACCGTGACAGGGTGGTGGGACGCTTCGATCCAAAGCTAGAACGCAGCACAGGAGTCCTGCGACTGAAGAAGCTACATCTGGAACCCGGGGTCAGACCCAGCAACCGGCTTGCGTCGTCGTTTGCGCGCGCCATGCGTGACTTCATGCGCTTCCATGACGCCACCGACCTCGTGATCGAGCACAGTAACCCGGGTCCCTTCGGGGAAATGGTGAATAGAGAATTGTGAGTGGCGAGAGCTAATGAATCCCTAAGCCAATTCGCAATTCCAGATTCAACATTCACAATTCTAGTAGGTCAGGCTGCTCCAGAAGCGCTCTTCCTTCCAGGGGTCGCCCTCCATGTGGTAGCCGCGCATCTCCCAGAAGCCGGGCTCGTCCTCGGCCATGAACTCGATGCCGTTGACCCACTTCGCGCTCTTCCAGCCGTACCGCTTGGGAACGACGAGCCGCATGGGGCCGCCGTGCTCCGGAGTCAGCGGGGCGCCGTCGTGTGAGTGCGCGAACATCACGTCGTCGTCGACAAGAACGTCGAGCGCGACGTTCGTCGAGTAGCCGCCGTAGCCCGGCTTGGGCGTGACGAGCTTCATGACGTCGGTGAACAGGATGCCCTGCCAGGTGTTCTGGAGCTTGCTCCACTGGGTTACGCAGTGGAACTCGGCGTCGAGCGTTATCTGCGGGAGGTCGTTGAACTGTTTCCAGTCCAGCGTGATCTCCTCGTCGACCAGACCGGAGATCTTGAACTGCCAGTCATCGAGATTGATTCGAGGTGTCGGGCCGAATGTCAGCACTGGGAATCTGTCGGTGACGAACTGACCGGGAGGCGCATCGGGCTGCACACGGTCCGGGTTGAGTCTTGTAATACGTCCGAGCTTGTTGAGCATGTCTAACTCCAGGTAGGGACAAAATGGGACTAAGTAATTCTACATCAACTGCGCAGTGCAGGTGTCAGCGGCCGCTTCCACACTTACAACTATTCAGATGCGTTTCTGCCCAGTCCAGATTCACTATTTCCAGAGAGCGTGATAGTTGTCTTATCCTTGACACCTTGCAGCGGCCTCAACACAATAGCGGTCACTGTGATTTCTGATAGGACTTTCCTCCATGCCTGAAACTCCGTCTGCCCTCGACGGCATCACGGTCGTAGACCTGTCGACCGGGCTGGCCGGTGGGCTCGCTTCGATGTTCCTGGCTGACAACGGCGCTCGCGTCGTGCGCATTGCTTTCTACGACGAAGACGTGGTGCGTATGCCCGGCATCTTCGCCGTGTACGACCGGGGCAAGGAGGTGCTCAGGCTCGACCCGGACGCGTCGCCAGAGGCCGTTGGGGAACTGTGTGCGGATGCGGACATCGTGCTCGACGACTTCGCTCCGGGCTCGTCTCTGAGAGCCCAGCTCGGAATCGACGGTCTCAGGTCTGACAACGAGCGGCTCATACACTGCTCGATTACCGCATACGGCTCGGACGGTCCCCTGAAGGACGAGCCTGCCGACCACGACCTCGTGGCAGCCCGGACGGGTGTTCTTGCAAGCCAGCCCTCGTACCGTGGCGGACCGATTCACGTGGTCCATCCGATCGCGTACGTAGGGGCTGGAATGCTCGCTGCGTTGGGAATATGCGCCGCGATCTACCGCCGCGAGAAGACGGGCATCGGCTCGCGAGTGGAGACCTCGCTGATGGCGGGTGCGCTGCTGTACACGCCCAAGGCAGTGAGTGACGCGATTCCCACGCGGAACGCGCTCCCGTCTCCACAGGGCGGCGGACCGTTCTACAGCGTGTTCGAGTGCGCTGACGGTGAGTGGCTCCAGATCGGCTGCATCCATTCCGGTTTCGTAGACCTCGCCTCAGTGGTGATCGGCGTCGCCGACGTCATCGCGATGAATCCAGAGTTTGGCGACGGCCGCTGGCCAGCTACTGAGGACGCTCGCAGGCGGCTCTTCGACATAGTCGCCGACAGGATCCGTACCCGTCCCTCGGACGAGTGGATAGAAGAGCTGTGGGCTGCCGACGTCCCGTGCGACCTCGTAAGAAGCGCGCAGGAAGCGATGTCAGACCCCCAGATCATCCACGATGGCCTCGTTCAGCAGTTGGACGACCCTGTGCTTGGTGACACCGCGATGATGGGGTTGCCCATCAAGTTGGCCGCGACCCCGGGACAGGTACGTGGTCCACGCGTGGGCGGGTTACAAACCCGCCCCTACCGGGAACACGAGAACCGCTCCCAGTCCCGTCATTCCCGGGAAAGCGGGAACCCAGGGGTAGAGGAGGGTGAATCCAGCCTCCCGCTCTCTGGCGTCCGCATCATGGAGATGACCAACGTGATTGCCGGGCCGGTTGCGGGGCGGCTTCTCGCTGACCTCGACGCTGAGATGGTCAAGTTCGAGTCGCTGGACGGCGACATCTCCAGACCAGCCGGGGGCGCGGGCTTCATCTCGTACAACACGAACAAGATATCGGTCTCGGTCAACACGCGCACCGACGAGGGCAAGGAGGTTGCCCGGCGTCTAGCGGCCACCTCTGACGCCATTCTCGCCAACATGAGGCCCGGCGCGACAGACCGCATGGGACTGGACAGCGAGACGCTCAACGAACTCAACCCCGGACTAATCCAATCGCACGTCACTGCTTACGGATGGGACGGACCGTACTCGCACCGTCCCGGAGTCGACCCGATCGCGCAGGCGATCACAGGACTCCAGCACGCCCAGGGCGGGTACGATAACCCTCCGGTGTACCTGGGTGTGCTCGCCCCGTGCGACTACACAGGTGGCGCGCTGGGGGCGTTGGGCACGGTCCTCGGCCTGGTGGCGCGGGAACGACTTGGGACTGCCCAGCGGGTCAACACCAGCTTGCTGGCTGCCGGATCTCTCATGTGCATGGATGGCTTCATGCGGTACGAGGACATGACGCCCAGGCCGCTGCCGGACAGCGACCAGTACGGGGTCAGCCCACTTCGCCGAGTGTACAGCGCATCGGACGGCTGGATTGCGGTAGCTGCCGATTCACCTGTAACCGGACTGACTTGGCTATCGAGCTCGGAACAGGCCGAGCGTGCCATCGCTGACATGACGGTCAGTGAAGTCCTGAATACGCTCCGACAGCACGGCGTCCCATGTGCTCCGGTGGTCGAAAACTACGTCAACGGGTTCTTCGATGATCCGCAGACGCAGTCAAATCGAATGGCGACCGTACTGGACCACCCCTCGCTGGGACCGGTGAAGATGAGCGGCAACCTCGTGGCCTTTGACGGTTCCACCACGTTGCCGACTCGACCGACACCGCTTCTCGGCCAGCACACCAGGGAAGTGCTGGATGAACTCGGATACACCCCGGACCAGATTGACGAGTTGTACGAACTCGGTGTGGTGAAGACCGAAGCTCCGGCATGAGCGCCCCGGATAACCCTCCCGACTCTTCCGGCCCTGGGCCCAAACTCATTCGTGAACAGCTTGGTCGCGCTGCGGCTGTCAGGTTCACGCTCGTCGCGTCCGCCATCGTCCTGGCCATTCTGGCAGACCATTTCATACGCGCTGACGACATGAAGTGGGCCATTGCGCCGCTCGTCATCGCTGTAGTGTGCCTGGCGCTTGCGGACACACGGCGAGAACAGACAACGGACGAGCGAGCCGCCTCTACAGGTAGAGGGAGGTCTCAAACCTGCCCCTACTCCCGTAGGTTCCCAGCGGACCCCAACTCGCGTTTCGGAGTCGATCTGAACGAGAGAACGATCGGGGCCCTCGCCGCGCTCTGCTCCATCGTCCTGATGTTCGTCGCGCTCCGCAACTTCGGACACGACGAGCCCGAGAGCCTGACCCTCGCCTGGTACTCATTCGGAGCCGCAGTCGCTCTCACGCTGGCTGCCATTCCCGCCATGGACAATCGGTGGACCGCACTGATACTCAGGCTGAAGGCCGCGGGCGGACTGCATATCGGACTGCGTTCGACAGTGCCGTGGCTCGTCCTGTTGGCGATCCTCGTGCTGGCAGCAGGACTGCGGCTGTACAACCTCGATGACCTGCCCGCCGGGCTCTGGTTCGACGAGGCTGACAACCTGTTCCATGCCCGCGAGTACGCAGGTGACCCCGGGCAGATTCCGGTGTATGAACCCTCCACTAATCTTCCGACGATGTTCCTGATGCCTATCGCTGCCGTCGTCAAGCTCGCGGGCGTGGCAATCACCACGCCGAGACTCGTGGCCGCTGCGTTCGGGTTGCTGGGCATTGTCGCCACGTTCCTTTTCGTCCGTCATGTGCTCGGGGCGTCGGCTGCGCTGATTGCCGCATTCCTCGTGGCCGTCATGCGCTGGGACCTCAACTGGAGCCGCATCGGGATGCACGGCATCACCGGCGTGCTATTCGCGGCCCTTACCGGATGGCTGATGCTCCGTGCGATACGAACCGGGCGAACGTCGGACTTCGCATTCGCCGGTGCGTCCCTTGGTCTGGGTATGTGGTTCTACTCCCCTTTCAGGATGTTCCCGCTAGTGGTCGGGTTGATTCTTCTACTGCACCTGCTGGTGTCGCGCCCCAACTTCAGGGCGTACGCGGCAAATATAGCGACGATGGCGATTCTCACTCTGTTTGTGGCAGCGCCCGTCGCGCAGTACGCGATGGAGAATTCCGAGCAGTTCTTTGAGCGAACCGAGACGACCTCGCTGTTCAACCTGACTCCACGAGAGGACTGGGGGAGCAGGCTCCTCTCCAGCCTGGACATGCATGTGCTCATGTTCAACGTCGAGGGCGACCCCAACCCGCGACACAATCTGCCGAACGCGCCGATGCTCGACCGCATAACCGGCGCGCTGTTCGTTCTCGGCTTCTTCTTCGCGCTGATCCGGTGGCGGTCCGTCGCGCTGTTTATGCTGCCGTTCTGGGTGTTCTTCATGGTGCTCCCCGGCGTCCTCACCGTGCCGTGGGAGGCACCCCAGTCACTGAGGTCGATCCTGGTCATTCCGGCTGTTGCAGCGCTGGCCGCACTTGTCATCGATCTGCTGTGGCGAACGTGGAGAGACGTCCCGTGGAGTCTCGCGAGACGAATCGCGCTGCCAGCTATCCTCGCTCTCCTGGGGATTGTCGCGTACCTCAACGTCGACCTCTACTTTGGCGACCAGGCGAACGATCCCAGGGTGTACGCGGGGTTCTCGACCGACGAGACGCTGATGGCGCGTAGCCAGGTCGAGCGTCAACGGCTCGGCTACTCGCTGTGGGTGTCGAGACAGTTCCTGTTCGGCCTGACCAGCACGCTGCTCGCCAACCATCCAAGGGTCGAGGTGCTGAAGGCTCCCGAGACTCTGCCGCTCGTCTCGACGCTTGTCTGGAGAGGCGCAGCCGCCTACTTCGAACCGCGTGAGCGTGGCTTCTGGGAGGTGATGAAGGCCTACTACCCCGACGCCGAGTTCAACATCGTGACCGCGCCCGCTGGCGGCGACCCGATGTACTACACCGGCTTCGTCAGCCGTGAGGAGCTTGCCTCTCGGCAGGGTCTGGACGCGACGTACACTGTGAACAGGAACGAGGTCCCCGGAAGGCGAGACAGCGTTACGGACTCGACGTGGCACCCCGACGCCGGCCCAGAGCAGTTTCCGTACCGTGTCGCGCTCTCCGGCTCGCTGCATGTACCAGAATATGGCGAGTACGAGTTCATGCTCGACAGCTCCCACGCCGTCGTCGATCTGAACGGCCAGCGAGTCCTGGAATCAAACATGACGACCTCGCGAGTGACCCTCGCGTCCGGTCTGCACGAGTTATCCATCGTCGCCGACATCGAAGGCCCTGACGGTTCAATTCGGGTGCTATGGCAGAACGAGGACGGTGTCCGCGAACCCATCCCATTCAGCAGGCTGTACCGTGGCTCTGTCAGACCAGTGGGCCTCGCCGGACGCTTCTTCGAGGGCGAACGTACGTCAGGAGTCCCGGGCTCGATGCAGGTCACGCCCTCGATGGACCTCTTCCACTACAGCCCGGTCATTCCACACCCATACACAGCAGTCTGGGAGGGCTCTCTCCGGACCGACACGCTCGGTGCTCATCGGTTCAAAGTCAGCCGCACTCACAATGGGGAGATTTCCCTCTACGTCAACAACCGCCTCGTCGCCGAGGACCCTCCCGGCGACAACACGGCCACGACCGGCGAACTCAGACTCACCCCAGGACAGAACCGCCTACGCATCGAGTATAAATCTCCATCAGGTCCGACCCAGTTCGAAGTCCTCTGGGCCCTCGACTCAGGCACCTACAGGCCAATTCCGGTTGAGCTACTGACTCCTGCTCCTGAGCACATGATGCAGGTGGTGGAGTAGGTAAGCCTCGGTCATATTCGAAGTCTTCAAGGCTCCATTGTTTTCGTCATTCCCGCGAAAGCGGGAATCCACGAAGTGGCTCCTACCGAGAAATTCTAAGCGCCTCTCAATTTGCCAACAAATCTGTTGCCAGCGATATTGTTGGCGTGGCCAGTGTGGGTCACTGAGTCCTCCTCACCTTTACATGCTAGGCAATCGGAGTTGAGAATAAATGCCTAAGGTGATGCGGCCAGTTATACAAAAGAGCTAGCAGTCTGAGAACTGTTCGCTGAAGTCTTTTGAAATCCGGAGACCTGCTGAACTCTCAGGTAGCCCCTACCTATGCACCTCGGGCGGCTCTCCCTCTAGGAACTTGGTCCGTAGGAACGGGTCTTTGGCTGGGAACATTCCGATGATGGTGGCTGGGCCGTCGCCGATGGCGGTGAAACCGTGTGGGACGTTGGGGGGTACGACGATGGTGTGGTCTGCGCCTACCTCGTGGGTCTCGTCACCGTAGCGGACGCTGAGCGTACCGCTGAGGACTACGATCAGCTCATCGTCTTCGTGGGTGTGCAGCGGGGCTCCAGTGCCGACTCCGACCTCGCTTATCGCGGCGTCCGTCGAGGTCGTGCCGTCGCCCTCCTGCGTAATCGCCCACTTGCGGTAGTTTGGCCTCCAGGGCACCTCAGGAGCGTTGTTGTGGTCTACGATTGGCATTGTGTGTACCTCCTATTTGGTCCCCTCTGCCTCACGGCTCACAGGGGTAGGTATTCGTGCTTTTCACCCTCACCCCAACCCTCTCCCTGAGGGAGAGGGGGTCTGTTGGTTGGTGTTCGTGCTTGTTTGTACGCTTATACCTACCCTTGTTATCTCCTACTGGGGGAGGGTTGGGTGAGGGCGAACAACCCTCACTCCACTCCTGTCTGTTACTTGTGAAAACCTATGCCCGCGCGACGGCCCTCGCGGGTTGAGTGAGTCTTGGTCGCGTTGCCAGCAGGAACAGCACTCCGCCGACCATGTTTAGACTGGCGAGCACCGTGAACGCAATCGTGTACTCGCCTGTCACGTCGTACACCACTCCCGCGAAAACAGGCGCGGCGAGCAGCAGTATGTTCATTGGCACCTGGGATATGCCCATGATGACTCCGAACGACTTTCTTCCGAAGTACTCTCCGCGTATGGACACTGTCAGCGGGTTGCGTCCGCCGAAGCCGGCGCCGAACAGCAGCGCGAACCCGTATGCCACAGGCAGAGTCGCCGGCCCGAGTGTCAGCAGGAACACACCGGATGCCTGTATCCATGTGAACACAAACAGGGCGAGTCGCTTTGGCACCCTGTCACCGAAGTAGCCGCCGATTAGCTGAAAGACCATCGACACGACCGTGTACCCCGTAATGACGAACGACGCTGTCTGCAGGCTGTAGCCCCGGTCTACCATCATCGGCGCGAGGTGGGCCATCATTGCGATCAGCACCATGGACGTGCAGCCGTGTCCGACACTGATCAGCCAGAATGCTGGTGTTCGCACCGCCTGCTGCCATGTGAAGTCGATCTGCTCCGGCGCCCGCCTCGACACCGTCTCCGCAGGCCTGTCATCGGAAGACACGCTGTCTGACGGTTCACTGGCGGGCTCTTCAGGCTTGTCCCCGTCCGGCAGCAGTCCGTAGTCCTCCGGCCTGTTGCGGATAAGCAGCGAGAGCGGAAGGTTTACCACCAGGATCGCGATGCCGATGATCACGACGGTCAGCCGCCAGCCGAGCCTCTCAAACTCAGGATCGATTGCCCACGCGATGGCCGGGATCATGATCAGAGTGCCGACCCTGCTCGTCGAGTTCGAGAGTCCCATCGCCATCGCTCTGCGACGGTTGAACCAGTTGTTCAGCATCGCCATGAGCGGGAGCCAGCTTCCAAGTCCCTGGCCGAGCGCGATGAGCATATAGACCGCATAGAACGTGAGCGGCGGGATAATCGCCTGCGTGAAGTCCGGCAGCACGTGGAACGGCATATCCCTGAGGATAGGCACGTCCTTTGTGTCCTGGACAAGGCTGAACAGCAGCCAGCCGAAACCCATGATGGTCATGCCGATTATCACGAGCCGTTTGGTGCCCAGCCTGTCGGTCAGGTACCCCTCGACCGGGCCCAGGATTCCGCCCTCGACTCGCGTGAACGCGAACGCCAGCGATAGCTGCGTCCGGGTCCAGCCGAAGGAGTGCTCGAGCGCGACGAACCACAGGCCCATCGCGTGGAACATCGGGGTGGTCGAGATGACCATGACCGAGCCAGTGATGAAGACCAGCCACCAGCCATAGAAGACGCCGCCAACCTTGGCGCGGATCCAGCCGGATGGCGAGCCATACAGTGTGGCGAAGTCCTGGCCTTCCGGCGGCCCGTTAGAGGATGAGGGGGAACTGTCCTGAGAGTCGTCGCCGGAGGGTTCGGTTTGCGTGCTTCTGGAGTCCAGCCTAGCCCCCCAGGTCCATGCCCATGTCCACCGGGATGTCGCGCCGTTCTAGCGCCTTGTCGAGCTTCTCCCTGAACTCCATCCATACCGCCTCTCTGGCACCGGCGTCGCCGTTGACGTCCTGGATGCGCTCGCGGTACTCGTCCATCACCAGGTCTTCCGACCTGCCCATCGGCATGTCGAAGAAGCCCGGCTCGAACTTGGGAAGCTGCCCGGTCTTGAAGTAGCCCTTGTCCTCGAGGGTGTAGGCCTCAAGGTTCTCCGTCCCCTTGCCGAGGACCTCTGCGGTCTCGATGTAGTGGGACATCACCTGCGGCATCCCGTAGCGCTGGATGGGACACACCTTCATGCACACGCCGCAGCCGGAGTAGCTGGTCATAACCGGACGACATCGGCGGAAGTCCAGCTTGCTCTTCTCGACGCCTCGGTACCAGATCTTGTTCTGATTGATCGCGCGGCCAGGACAGCGCATGAAGCATATCTGGCATATCTCGCAGAACTTGGTGACTCCGTAGTCCACCGGCCTGTCGTGCGTGATGAGCGCATTGGTGGTGATGATTTGCAGTCTTGCCCGCGACCCGAAGTGCGGCGACAGCAACTGGCCGTTGATGCCCAACTGTCCCAATCCGGCCTTCACGAACAGCGGGATCATTGCGCCGAAGTGCCACGTCGGGCCCCACACTTGTGTTCGATAGCCGAGCGAGTGGATGAAGTCGACGAGCTCATTCGCCATCTCGGCCTGCCGCATGTGCGTGTCGCCGTGAGCTGACTCGGCCTCAAGGCTCGGCAGCGACTGAGTCGCGATGTAGTCCTGCTCGACGGCCAGGCAGATTGCGTTTCTCAGGTCTCCCTTGATGTACTGCCGCTTGCTCTTGTAGGCGAACCTGCGGTCGAAGTTGGTGAACCCGACCTCGCCGTAACCGAGTTCGCGAGCCTTGGCTCGTATGGCCTCTGTCACGTCCTTGCCGGTCGGCTCACCTGTGGGCTCCATGTCGCCCGTGGACTTCAGCCACTCGACGACAGGTCCGATCTCCTCCTGGTGCTGACGGTACAGGTCGGCCGTCTTGGGGGCGGCATCCTCGCGGACGTCCAGCGCCCACAGCGACGACGCACTGTGCTCGACGGCAACGCTCTCCAGCGGATACTCACGCGCGTAGTAGGTGACCTCGTTGTCACGGATCGGCGTACCCGGCACCGACTGCAGGTCTTTGGCTACCGGTATCTCCACCGGCGGGTCCTCGACACGCCTGCCCGGCCGATTCACTGTGTATCCGACTCTTCTCCTAGCCATCGTTCCCCCTTCAGCCCGCAGAATGCACAACTCGGAGTGTATTTTCTGCCCGAAGCTATGTCAACGAGAGGGGGGCGTTGTAACCGTCCCATAGGTGGTGAGATAGTTTGATGTGAAGTTTGCTGTGCGCAGGTTGGGCGTGTTCACGGACGGACC